>CAYYBK010000040.1:0-11649 GCA_964470015.1 uncultured Syntrophales bacterium | reverse complement strand
GATTTACGCCCTGAAAAATTATCCCGTTGCCCAAGGCCGCGATCAATTTTTTTCATTCGACCAGATTATCAGCAGCCGCGGTCCGGTTATCAACGAAGCAATTAAACATATTAACAGGCTGATGTCCGACAACGATACTTTCATTGTCCTGCCCGAGGGTGTAATGATTAATTATTTGGCGCGCCGGAACAACCCGTCCCGTTATTTTGAATTCACGCCCAATTTTGTTGAAGCAATAACGGAGGAAAAAATGCTGGAGGCAATTGCCCCTACATCTCCTTCTTTCATCATTCTCGCGGAGAAGAACACATCGGAACACGGAGCACAATATTTCGGCAGGAATTATGCTTTTAATATTAATTCCTGGATTAACAAGAACTATGTTAAAGAACTGCTTATCGGCGAAGAACCATTGACCGGCAAAGGATTCGGGATTATCATTGCCCGAAAGAAAATTTGAGCGGGCCGTATAATCGTTGTTTGGCGGTGGCGAAGCGAGGGGGAGCAAAATTCAGCGCATGAGAGAATGGTCCAAAAAAAATGAATTCAATTCTTTCAATTCCTGGAAGGGGCTTTTATATGCCGATTGGTACCGGGCTGTAATTAAAGGCGATTTTTTACCGCCGGTGGAGGCAAGTTTGGACCCGGTTCACCAATGTAATCTCCTCTGCGAACACTGCAATGCTCACCGCTATCTCGTCGACCGCAATCTGAAAGAGCGGCGGATGCCCGATGATCACCTGCTGAAGCTGGTGCGGTTCCTAGGCAATTGGGGAGTCAAGGCCATCTGCTTTGGCGGCGGCGGAGAGCCGACTTTGCATACCGGGCTTGCGGAGGCCATCAGGCGGACTGAGCTATCCGGAATGGAAGCCAGCGTGGCAACCAACGGCACGCTATTCGACACGGAGCTTATCGGATCTCTCAAACTTTGCCGCTGGGTCGGCATTTCCATCGATGCGGCAACACCGGCGACATATATGATCGGAAGGAATAAAGATCTTTTCGGAACGGCCATAAAAAACATGGCGCTGCTGGTTGACGAAATAAGAAAATCGGCTTCCCGCTGTGATGTTGCTTACAAATTTCTTATCTTTGACTACAATCAGCAGGAAATTTACGAAGCCTGTAAGCTGGCTAAAGAAATCGGAGTCCGGGATTTTCATGCCCGGCCGGCCGACTTTTCCCATCAGGGTATGGGGCGCAAAAAAAAACCGACAAATTACGACACCGGCCTCATTTTGGAGCAGTTTGAACGCTGCCATTTGCTGGAGGACGACAACTTTCGGGTTTTCACCGTTATGCACAAATTCGACGATGAACTGAAACCGCGCAAAGACTTCCGGCAGTGTTATGCCGCTCCGCTTTGTATTCAGCTCTGCGCCGACGGGAATGTTTATTTTTGCCCCGATACGCGGCACAGGAAAGAATTTCTGCTGGGCTCCCACTATCCCAATCCGGAAAAAATCCGGTCATTCTGGGGAAGCAGGCGCCACAAGGAATTGGTCTTCGGCAACAGTCCGGATATTTGCCGGACGCGCTGTACTTTCGCCCCATATAACAGACAATGCGAGAATCTATTTACCGGGAATGACCCGATGTGCTGGAGGTTTATCTGATGGAACGCGATGCCGGCGACATAATCGACAGATGGGCAATAGCAAAGTTGAAGGCGGAACGTATCGGCGCCGCCGAAAGCAAGAAGGAGTACGCCTGGTTTTGCGAAGGAATAATGGAGCTGCAAAATAAACACCCACAGGTGGTATGGGAATCTTATATGAAGGAAATCGTTTCAATTCATGCCAGAATCTGGGATCTGGAGGGCGCCGTACGCCAGGGTAAACTGGACAACAATCTGCTGGAAGTGGGAAAACGGGCCATCCAGATCAGGGACTGGAACAAAAAGCGTGTTGCCTTGAAAAATGAAATCAACGCCCTGGTCAGCGAAGGTTTTCAGGACATCAAGAAAGACCACTGCTCGGAATAGAAAACGTGTTTTACAATCTGAAAACGGGAATCACACAAAGCACTGTCCATTTAAGATCAAAAAGCCGGCGGTGATTTTCTATCCGCCGGCTATCTATTATAAAGCACGCTTCTTCTGGAAAATCAGTATCTGTAATATTCCGGCTTAAACGGACCTTCGGCCGAAATGCCCAGGTACTGGGCCTGTTTTTTGGTAAGTTTGGAGAGGCTTGCCCCGAGCCTTTCCAGATGCAGCCGCGCGACTTCCTCATCCAGTATCTTGGGCAGCGTATAAACCCCTATCTCGTATTTCTTTGTGGCTAGCTCGATTTGCGCCAGCGATTGGTTGGTGAAACTGTTGCTCATGACAAAACTGGGATGGCCCGTGGCACAACCCAGATTGACCAGCCGTCCTTCGGCGAGAACCAGGATCGAGCGCCCTGATTTCAGCGTCCATTTGTCCACCTGCGGTTTGATGTTCTCCTTTTTACAGAACTTGCTGGTTTCCAGGTAGTGCATATCAATTTCGCTGTCGAAATGACCGATATTGCAGATGATCGCCTCATTTTTCATCACTTCCATATGCTTCCCGGTAATGACGTCGCAGCAGCCTGTCGCGGTCACAAAAATATCGCCCAGCGGGGCTATTTCTTCCAGCGTTTTGACTTCATATCCCTCCATGGCCGCCTGAAGCGCACAAATCGGATCTATCTCCGTGATAATCACGCGGGCGCCTAATCCGCGCATGGACTGGGCACTGCCCTTGCCGACATCGCCGTAGCCGCAAACAACGACCACTTTGCCGGCAACCATCACATCCGTAGCTCTTTTGATCCCGTCGACAAGCGATTCGCGACAGCCGTACAGGTTGTCAAATTTTGATTTCGTGACGGAATCGTTGACGTTGATGGCGGGAAATAAGAGCTCGCCCGTCGCCTGCATCTGGTAGAGGCGATGTACACCGGTGGTTGTTTCTTCGGAGACGCCGCGGATATTGGCGGCAGCTTTCTGCCAGCGTTGCGGGTTGTTCTGCAGAGATTTTGCCAACCGGGAAACGACAATTTTTAATTCTTTATTGTTTATTTTTTCTTTGAGGATTGCAGGGTTTTTTTCGATTTTGACGCCCTGATGAATGAACAATGTTGCATCGCCGCCGTCATCGACAATCAGATCGGGACCGGAGCCGTCAGGCCAGGTTAAAGCCTGCTCCGTGCACCACCAGTATTCCTCCAGCGTTTCGCCCTTCCAGGCGAATACCGCCGCCGTTCCGGCTTTGGCGATAGCCGCCGCCGCATGGTCCTGCGTGGAGAATATATTGCACGAAGCCCAGCGCAGATCGGCGCCAAGCTCCTTAAGCGTTTCTATCAGCATGGCCGTCTGAATGGTCATATGCAGGCTGCCCATTATTTTTAATCCGCGCAGCGGTTTTTTGCGGCCATATTTTTTTCGTACCGCCATCAGCCCGGGCATCTCGTTTTCCGCCAGCCGCATCTCCTTGCGCCCCCAAGCCGCCAGGGTAATATCGGCAATCTTATATTTTAAGGACTTGTCAATTTCCGTAAAAGCCATTTCCCCTCCGTATTGCATTAATATTTTGATTTCATTTAGTTAAAGTTATTTCGCTTCTTTCTTCAAATCTTCCGCTTTATCTGTTTTTTCCCATTTATAATTCTTGTCCAGAAATAATGTCTTGGGTATTTTTTTATAAATATCACCGTTGAGTAAATCGAATTTTTCGATCATCCCCCGCGGTGTCAAATCGAAAATTCGATTAATCATGCCGCCGATTTTTTCGTCCGGGATTGTGCCTGTTCCGAAAGTGTTGACGTAAATGGAAATAGGCTGGGCGATACCGATTGCATAAGCCAGCTGGACGGAGCATTTCTTTGCCAGTCCGGCGGCAACAATGTTTTTAGCCACATAACGGGCCCCGAAAGCAGCGGAGCAATCTACTTTTTCCGGTGATTTATTGACTATGGACCCGCCACCCAGCTGTGCTCCCGGATAGCCGCCGTAAAGCTGCACGACCAGCTTGCGCCCCGTTACACCGGAATCCGCCGCGGAACACGAATTGACCGCATTCCATTCACCGGTGGGGTTGAAGAGAAATTTTGTTTGGTCATTCACCCAATCAGCCAGGCAATCCATCGCAATCTGTCTCGCCTGCTCTTCCACCGATGAGCGGAACTTATCCGCGACATGGCGGTAATCTATGGCGTTGGACATTAAAACCGTCGAAACTTTTTCGGGACGCCAATCGGCATCGTACTGCACGGTCACCTGCCCTTTTCCGTCCGGTGCAAAAATCGGGTTGCCGCAATTTTCAAATGCCCGCATCATTCTGTTGACCAAAACGTAGGTTAGCGGCAGCAGTTCCGGAGTTTCGTCGCAGGCAAAGCCGTAAATAATCCCCTGGTCGCCGGCGCCTATTTCCTTATACCTGCCCAGATCCTCTCTTGTGCCGATGTTGATATCCGGTGATTGCGGGATGATGGTGTTGAGAATACCCATGGAACTGCCGTTAAGCCCGAGTGCGGAGTCGCGGTAACCGATCGCGAGAACCGTTTCGCGGACATTTTTTTCAATATCGATGTAAATACGCGTCGCCACCTCGCCGCCAACGACGCAAAGTCCCTTGCCCAGAAATACTTCGATTCCGCAATGCGGCATGGAATGGATGTCCATGGAAATTCTATGTTCTTCATTGATGATCGCTGCGATGATGTTTGCCGCAATAGAATCGGCAACCATGTCCGGATGGCCTATTTTTACACTTTCCGACGTAATTTGCATTTTCAACACCTCTTCTTAATTTTATTTTTATCAATGATTGCTAAACACCGGGTTAAATCGTGTCCACACCAGCATATTAAGAAGTCCCGGCAAGGCTCTATTTGTTGTTACTTTACATACTCCTCCCGGAGCATGTAAAACCGGTTGCGGTTTTAAAATCAGCCATCTTTCCGCCCGTAATTTATTGCGTTGAACATTTTGATTACAGGCCGGAAGATGTCTACGAATAAATTTTTAAACCGAAGTAAAAGACCAGAGAGGACTTAGCATAGATGGGCATCTTGTTCAATCTTTTTTCCGGAAAGATACGCTTCCCGGCACAATAGAACATCCTGGAAAATTCGGAAACAGTCTGTTAAAACAACTATAATTGAAAGGCCGCTTATATTAAGCTAGCTCACTTTCTTTATCTTGTTCTTGGCGTTGACGAAAACGCAGCGCGGCTTCCATTTCTTGGCTTCTTTATCATCAACACTCACAAACGTTGTAATGATGATCAAATCACCCTTGGCCACCTTCCGGGCCGCCGCCCCGTTGAGACATATTGTTCCGGAATTGGGTTTACCGGTAATAATATAAGTGGAAAATCTTTCGCCGTTGTTGACGTCATATATATCAACTTTTTCATACGGTATCATTTTCGCTTCTTCCATCAGTTTTTCATCTATCGTAATGCTGCCTTCATAGTGCAAATCAGCATCGGTCACGGTTGCCCGGTGAATTTTTGATTTTAACATAATTCTCTGCATATATTATCTCCTTTAAACTGCTTCTTTAATATTTTAACTTATCACCGAAAACATGATTGTCGATAAGTCTTGTCGTTCCTACTTTTACGGCCAGAGCAATAACCGCCGGCACACTAATTTCTTCAATATCCAAAAGCGTATCGGCGTCGCATACTTTAATATAGTCGATTTCCGCACGTTGTCCGTCTCTAATAAGTTTTACCGCTGCGCTTATTATGACCGCCGCTTTTCGTTCCCCGCGGTCATAAAGTTGCTGGGCCAACTGAAGAGATTTTACTAGGTTCAGAGCGGAAGAGCGCTCCTCATCCTTCAAATAAACATTGCGGGAACTCATGGCCAGCCCGTCCGCCTCCCGGAGGGTCGGCACACCTTTTATTTCCAGATCCAGATTGAGATCACGGACCATGCGTTTTATCGTTACAAATTGCTGATAATCTTTTTTGCCGAAAACAGCCACATGCGGCTTGACGATATTGAAAAGTTTAGCGCATACCGTGGCCACTCCGCGGAAATGGCCGGGACGCGACAGGCCGCAAAGATTGTTCGTCACTTTTTCCACGTTCACGTAAGTCTGGTAATTGGCCGGATACATCTCCTGCGGCGCCGGATTGAAAATAACGTCCACATCGACGGTGCGGGCCATGTTACAATCACGATCAAAATCGCGGGGATACCGGGAAAGGTCTTCCTGGGGGCCAAACTGCGTGGGATTAACGAAGATGCTTACGACAACACAATCGGCCAGATCTCCGGCTGATCTCATCAGTTCGAGATGACCCTGGTGAAAATAACCCATTGTGGGGACAAACGCTATTTTTTTGCCTTGCAGCCGCAGAGCTTCCGCAAAAGACTGCATTTCGTTAATAGAATTAATGATTTTCAATTTTTTTCTCAAAAAAAAGCCTCTGGTCGCTAGACGAGAGGCTTGATAATGTTTTATTTTTTACCTTCCGTCCCGGTCCTTTATGGGGATCCAAGCGTAGGTTGTTTTTATCAAATGATTATTTTACTTGTCAAGGGATTTATTTATTACCAGCCTTTTTTCCACATATCATCATCGTTGTATATTTTTTCCTCATCTGACGCTTCCTGCGCGTCCTGTTCGTAGTCGCGGGTTTCTCTTTTTGCCTTTTCCTGAAAATATTCCCGGTACCATTCGTGGGCCGTAATCATGGCCATAACTTCGCTGGTGCCCGTCCAGATGGAAGCGAGTCTTACATCGCGGTAAATACGTTCGATGGGAAAGACATTGGTATATGCGATTCCTCCCATCACCTGCATGGCATTATGTACGGCCTTCTGGCAGGACTCGGTGATGAATTTCTTGTTCTGGGATACCATGCGCCGGATGCGGTCCATGCCGGCATTGACGTCAACGGCACGGGCCGTGACATAAGCCGCGGCGCGGGCGGCATCAAGCAGCATAACGGCTTCGGCAATCTGAAAGCTTACGCCTTCAAATTGATTGATCGCCCGGCCGAATGCCTTGCGGCGGGAAGTATAGCTGGTTGCTATATCCAGCGCCGGACGGGCGGCGCCGATGGTCATGGCCGCGGTGCCCAGCCGCTCCGGTATCATCATCGTATTGAAAACGTCGTAAGCGCCCTGCACTTTGCCCACAATATTTTCTCTTGGTACCTTCACATTACGGAAAATGATCCGACCGGTGCCGCCGCCGCGACAACCCATCAGTCCGTAAAGATATTTCACCTCGACGCCTTCCGTACGGTCAACAATAAAACAGGTAATGGCCTCCTGCGGTTTGGCTTCCGGATTAGTCCTGGCGTAAACAAGAAAAAAATCAGCTCCTTCCGCTCCGACAATAAATCTTTTTTGACCGTTAAGCAGAAAATAATCGCCCTTGTCTTCCGCTTTTGTCGTCGCGCCGAAAAAATCCGAACCGCCGCGCGGCTCGGTCAGACATTCCGCAGCAAATATATTCCCGGCCAAAAGCGGCTTGACATATTTTTCCTTTTGCTCGTCGGTGCCATGCTTGATAATCGCATCGCAAACCAGTTCGGCGCCCACGCCGAAGACGCAGGCAAATTCATACCCCAGCGTACCGATCTCCTCCATCACCATGCAGGTGGTCACCCAGTCCATTTCCCGGCCGCCCCATTTTTTCGGATAGCGGCAGCCCAAAAGATTACGCCGGGCCGCTTCCCGCAGAAATTCCTTGGGGAATTTTATTTTGTCTGTATCCATATCCAGAATCATTTGACGGGGAACCCATTGCACCAAAGCGCGCGCCTCGTCCCGGATCTTGATCTGCTCTTGACTTAATAAATAATCGAACACAATAAGCCTCCTCAATTTAATGAATTTAGCTGCGCGGGAAAACCGCTGCGATTATATCAGGAATGTCCAAAATAAACGAGGCATAAAAGGTCGCGCCGGGCGCCATAATATCAAATAATTTTCGCGATATGCATGCCGGAGGAATAAATAGCAATACTTTAATGCCGGCACAAATCCGCGCCATTAATCTGTGCCATTAATCTGTTGACAGTGCAGATTGATCTTCTTATACTCCATTAAACGAAAGGAGATTTTCATGTCCATTCTCAAGAAGATTTTGCTGGGCGCTGTCGCTGTTTTCCTTCTTATCGGCATAATCGGATATTTCATCCTTCCGGGCGTTATTAAAAACATGGCCACGGAAAAGATTTCCAAGGCTTTGCATCGTCCGGTAGGTATTGAAAAAATTAGCATCAATCCTTACGCGCTCTCCATAGCTATCCGGGGCTTTAAAATCTCCGAAACAGCACCATCAAATGACTCCTTTCTGGCATTCCAGGAATTGTATGTAAACCTGCATGGAATATCATCCCTCTGGGAAAGAAAACTGATTCTGGAGGAGATTAATCTCATCCGGCCTTATTTCAGTATCAAACGTCTGGAAAACGGCTCTTACAATTTTTCCGATCTAATGCCGCAGGAAGAAAAACCGGCGGCGGAAGAAAACAAACCTTTTTATTTTTCCCTGCACAATATCAGGATTTCCGGCGGCAGCATTGATTTTGACGATACACCAAACAAAACCAGACACACCGTCCGAGATATGAATCTGGCCGTACCGGTTGTTTCCAATATTGAAAATATGGCTAAAAATTACGTAGAGCCGAATTTTTCCGCCAAAATCAACGGTCATAATTTTGAGCTGACCGGAAAGACCAAACCTTTTCTGGATTCCCGCGAAACAATTTTTGACTTAAACATTGCTGATCTGGACATACCCTTTTATTTAAAATACGTCCCGTTAAAAATTAATTTCAATCTGAAATCGGCGCGGCTGGATACGAAACTGAAGCTGAATTTCAACATGCAGCAAGGCAAAGATCCGGCCGTCAAAATTTCCGGCGACGTCGCCTTACGGAAAATAATTCTGGACGATCTCAAGAATAATAAAATCCTGCGTCTGCCGGAGTTGAAAATTTCCATAGCCGCAGCCGAGCCCCTCAATTCCAGGATTCATCTCAGTAAACTTACCGTCAATGAGTTGGAGCTTGCCGCCCGCCGCAGCAAGGACGGCGAAATAAACCTGCTTAACCTGGTGGCAAGCAGCCAGAAAGAAAAAAAGACTCCGGTAAAGGCAATGGCTAGCGCGGACGGGGCAAAGCCCGCAAAACCGCTGCTTCTCCTGATCGATGAGCTGCAATTATCGGCAGCAGATTTGACTTTCACCGACGACGTACCCGCTAAAAAGGCCGTCTTCCGCATCAACCCCCTGCAACTGAAAGTCAGTAATTTTTCGACCGCCAAAGATGCCCGGAGCTCTCTTGATCTCGCTTTGCAACTGGATAAAAAAAGCGGGGAAATTGGTGTCAAAGGACAAGTGGGGCTGGAACCGCTAGCGGCGGAGCTTGATCTCGATATAAAGAACCTTGCTATCCGTCCTTTCCAGCCATATTTCACCGACAAAGTAAAAGTCAATATTCAGCAGGGCGCAGTCGCAACGACCGGAAAATTTTCGCTTGCGGCTGATGAAAAATACGCGCCTCGTTTGACTTATACCGGTAACCTCTACGTTTCCAGGCTGGCGATGATCGATGAATCCCACGCCAACGATTTTATCAACTGGAAGCAGCTGTACTTCGAAAAGCTGCAAGCGGGCTACAATCCTTTCTTTATCGATATTAAAGGCATTTCGCTGACCGATTTTTATGCCCGGATTATCGTCAACAACGACGGCACTTTGAACCTGCAAAATATTTTCGGCACCGGTCAGAAAAAACCGGCGGCGCAACAGGCAGCTGACGAAAAATCCACCAAGGAAGACGAGAAAAAGGCAACCGGTCCGGATAACGGGGAACAGATCAAAATCGGCGCCGTTACTTTTCAGGGCGGGACGATTGATTTTTCCGACCGGCTCATTCAACCTAATTTCTCCGTGCGCATGCTCAATATGGCCGGTTCCGTCAAAGGCCTTTCCACCGCACTGAATTCCCGCGCCGACATCAATCTGAAAGGCAACATCGGCTACGGCGCCCCGATTGACGTCAAAGGCATGATTAATCCTCTGGTTAAAGACCTGTTCGCCGATGTAAAGGTTGATTTCCGGGACATCGAACTGAGTCCGCTGACTCCATATTCCAGCAAATATCTCGGGCATCCGATTACCAAGGGGAAACTGACTTTTGCCGTGGAATATCTCGTGGAGCAGAAAAAACTGACGGCCAAAAATAATATTCTGATCGATCAACTGACGCTCGGCGACAAAGTGGAAAGCCCCGATGCCGTTAAAGCGCCCGTGGGGCTAGCCGTTTCACTGCTTACCAATCGCAACGGTCAGATTAATCTCGACATTCCGCTTTCCGGCAGCCTGGATGATCCCGATTTCAGTATTTTGCCGATCATCTGGCAGGTTATCGTCAATCTCATCACGAAAGCTCTTACTTCACCCTTTGCCCTTCTGGCTTCACTTACCGGCGGCGGCGAAGAGCTTAGTTTCGTCGAGTTCGATTACGGAAGTTCTGCTGTCAACACAAATAACTTGAAAAAAATCGCCACATTGGTCAAGGCGCTCCAGGATCGGCCGCAGATAAAGATGGATATTGAGGGATACGTCGATCCGGAAAACGACAAGGAAGGCTTGAGAAAAGCACAGTTTGAACGAAAATTAAAAGTACAAAAGCTAAAAGATATAACGGCAAAAGGGGAAGCGGCAATGCCTGTGGAACAGGTTTTGCTCAACCCGGATGAATATGAAAAATATCTGGCACTCGCCTATAATGCGGAAAAATTCCCTAAACCGCGAACAGCCGCGGGATTGCAGAAAACCCTGCCGAAGGAAGAAATGGAAAAGCTGATGCTTACGAATATTACTGTTACGGACAGCGATTTACGGCAGCTGGCTGCACAGCGCGTCGAAAATGTAAAGGAGCTTATTCTCAAATCCGGTGATATAAAACCCGGCCGGATCTTTATTGTAGAGGCCAAAGCGCTGGAACCGGCACAAAAAGATAAAACCAAAATGAGCCGTGTTGATTTCAAATTGAAATAAAAGAAACCGCTATGGCAAGCAAATCGGGATAAACAAAATTGCTCTAATTCATCCCGGTGCCGTCAAGGCCTCGTGCATTTTTGCCATAAACTCGGCCGCATTCGCTATTACGTTTTCATCCAGGTCGAACGCCGCGTTGTGATGTCCGCCACCGATCGGTGTGCCAAACAAAACGAACATGGCCTTGCCGCCGTGCAGCTGCACACTCTCCATCATCAGCGTCACATCCTCCGATGCGTTGAACGGAGCATCCGGCACAACTTCAGTTATGGAAGGCACATCCTTTGCAATTTTACCCGCCAGTTCGATCAACTCCGGTGAATTTTTGGCCGAAAGAGCAACCGCCGCCGGTTTGATTTCCAGATCGAGATCGTACATTGCTGCAGCGCCCTGCAATACATCTTTCGCTTTCGCAACCATGTAGTCATTGATTTCGTTCAAAACCCCGCGTGTTTCCATTCTGAAATAAGCCCGGTCGGGGATGATATTCCAGGTTGACCCGGCCTCCAATCTGCCCACATTGATCCGCGATGCACCCAAACCGTGCCGGGCAATGGCGTAAAGGTTCGTTACGGCTGCACAAGCACCCAGCATGGCATTCTTGCCTTCATCGGGCCGCAATGCGGCATGACTGGGTCGGCC
>CAYYBK010000039.1:0-12109 GCA_964470015.1 uncultured Syntrophales bacterium | reverse complement strand
CAGCCAGAACCTCGTCCCATTCCGCATCCGGAATGCTGTCCCATACTGGAGTGGTATAATTAATGCCGGCATTATTGACCAAGATATCGAGACGGCCGAACAACCTTAAAGAGCTGTTGACCATTGTGCGTACGTCATAGCGGGAAGAAACGTCACCGAAAAACATCGCCGCACGCCTGCCATTTTCTTTTATTTCCTCAAAAATGCCCTGCAGCAATTCCATATCATTGTCCGCAGCCGCGACAAGAGCACCACGTGCGGAAAGTGTGCGGCAAATTGCCCTGCCGATTCCACCCCCGGCACCGGTAACCAACGCGACCATTCCTTCCAGTTCAAGCATCTTTTATCCTGTAGTTTTAATTTTCAATAGGAATTATCCCATCCGGATATCAAAACTACTGCCGCTCCGCCAACCAGTAAAAAGGTAGCAAGGCGGTGAAAACCGTAACGGATTCTCACATCACCACCCTGCCCCTTCCAGCGGATTAAATTATTTAAAGTCCTTCAAATCCTTCTGTCCGGCAATTAACCTGGTCAACTGGATGAAATGTTCGGCATTCAAAAAGACTTCGTTCAACTGGGCCATATCATCTACCTTCCAGCCTTTCTTCAACAAATAACCAAGATATTGGAAGGAAACCTTTGCCCCGTCACCGACATGATGGAAACCTACATATTCTCTTGTATCGGCATTGACTATCGCCTTGAGCATTCCGTTGATATTGGCTCCGAAATACAAGAGATTCAAAGTGTGCATTCTTCCGCACACCGGTAGCGCGTTTCCGGCATAGCCTTCCTGGTACTCTTCCGGCTTTACCTTAGGAGGCCGCTCCCCGACAGGAACTTTAATACAGATTATGTTCTTGTACTTCTTCCGCGCTTCCGCTTCCGTAAGGCCGACCATCGTCGCCTCCAAGGGCGAAACGTACGCATGATCGGGAATGAGATCATAGTCCATCGTTACATTCTCGCCACAAATGTTTTTAGATGCGGTCATACCTTCCTTGCGCGCAATCGCCATGAAGTAGGGAGGACCGGCAACATCGCCGACAGCATAAACACCGGGCACGCTTGTTTCCATCTTGTCGTTTACAACAATCTCATTTAGTGCCCCGATTTTAACACCAGTCGGCTTGGCAACTTCCGAATTAGGAGTCAAGCCAGCTGTAATCATAACGGCATCACACTCGAAAACTTTCTCTTTGCCATCAACGATTGCGCGAACTCCTTCAACCTTAGTTTGCCCTATGATTTCCTTTACTTCAACACCTTCATGAATCTTAATACCACGCATTTTCATGTTTCTGAAAACGAATTCCCGCACATCTTCATCCCACTTCGGCATGCAGGTATATTTTTCCAGAACGGTCACATCAATACCAAAGGGAGCAAACATTGTAGCCTTGCCGATGCCAATCTTGCCGCCACCGATCAGCACCATCTTCTTGGGATCCTTCGTCATGTTGGGATGGTCCCTGTAGGTCAGGACATTTTCCAGATGATCTCCCTTAATACCGGGCATCATCGGCCGTGAGCCGGTGGAAAAAACCATATTTTTCCCGAAATATTTCTGCCCGTTGACTTCCACAGTGTTTTTATCAATTACCGTCGCCTTACCCCACACGACTTCGACACCCAGTTGCTTGACTGTCTGAAATTCCATTGCATCGGCAAAAGCTCTGGCACCGACATCGCGATAAGTCTTGACCGCTTTGGCCATAGAAATACCTTGCAGGTTAATTTCCGGATACCAGGATTTACCAGAATAAAGACGTAGACAATCCGCCATAGACGATTGATCGGCGACATAATTCTCAAACGCGCAACGGCATTTATGGCATTCGCCGCCCAAATGATCCATTTCAACAATCAACGGTCTTTTACCTCGCGCTTTCAGAAAGCAGGCACCGAATCTTCCCGATGCACCGCCCCCCACAAAAATAGCATCATACTCAATCTTACTCACTGTCTTTTCCTCCTCAATTAATTACATTATAATATCGTCCTAAGACTCAACGATTTCTTTATTGCACATCCATTTGCACCCGGTCCTTCGAAAAATAACGCGGCAACACAAGTGTTTTGGGATTATCTCCTGTTATATCGCAAGCCATCTGCCAGGCGTGATTGAAATCTCGTGCCGGATAGCAGCCGACGTTGCGAACGGCACCGGGATTCACGGCACCCGGTTTACCGAAAACAATTACCTTACTCATATGATCCAGGATGTATTGATCTTCGTAAAAAAGCCAGAATGGATGAATCGGATGGTAGGCATTACAATTTCTGTAGCGGTAAATAAGGTCTTCCCGGGTCATATATTCCTCCTTATAGTCGTGAAAATCGTGCACGGAGAAAGAATTACCAAATAATCTTATTATGTCCCGATCATTTTGTCTGAGCCTCTCGTCAATGGCCCCGTTGCACTGACTGGCAACAATGAGTACACCGCCCCTACGAACAGGCGGTTTTTTGACGAAAGAACGGAAAGCCATGGCCGCATAAGTCAACATGAGCAGCGGATTGTTCGGCGATCCGTAAACGTCCGTCGCCGGCAATCCCATAACCATGATGTCGGCCTGCCGGACTGGATAGCGGAATAATCTTTCCCCTTCTTTCCATCCTACTTCTGTAATCTCCGGAGCGTGTCCGGCAAACACGGCACAGGGTTCACCTTTGGCATTCGTGCAGGCATCGACGTAAAATATTTTTTTACCCGTCGCTTTCTCAATTTGCCTATTTATAGACATTTTGTGCCTCATATATAGAGACTTGCGCGGTTCTGCCTCAAATGATTCCGGATGTGCAATAACCTCCGAATGATGGGACATGATGCTTCGTGCGCTGCCCAGTCCGACCACAACGCCCGTTCCGGTAAAGCCGCCCCAATTCAGAGGAACAATTGTTCCCAGATAAAATACCTGATCCGCTTTAGCCAAAGCTTCATTGTACTCGACATAATCGCCATACTCAGTCTCGCCCAGATAAACAAGATTCTGTGTGCAATCGTGCGATAACAGACGCCGGGGATAGAATTTATTAAAGATCTCTTCGCCGAGATTAGCTTTGAGTTCACTGGCAGTTCTTTTACGCTGCGTCGCCGAAGCACAAATCAACGTGACGTTCTCTTCGGAAACTCCGACTTTGCGGAGCTCCTCCAGAATGATCGGAATGGCTATTCTTCTTGGTATACCGGAACGCGGCGGTGCATCAAAGGCAATGGTGATCCGGGAATTTTTATTAACCAGTTTCTCAATCGGTAACATACCCACAGGATTGGCGATAGCCCTCTTAAAATGCTCCACAGGATCCTGCAAGACCGGCGGATCAATCCGGTCAATCACTTGAGCATCTTCCGGAACGTCAAGCGTCATACCTGTTTCGCCGTAATCAACAAACACATTCTTCTTTCTCATTTTACTCCCTCCGGGAAGCCGAAAAAATTCCGCACTTGAACTTTTTTGCGGCAAGGCTTTTCCTTTCCCTCATTACATCCTAATACTGATTTTCTCCAACAGCCTCTTCCTCAAACGGAAACAAATCCAAGGGAATGTACCCGTCTTTCGTAACGATGACGTTTCTTTCCAGCCGGACACCGAAATCATCACCGGGATCAGCCTCATATACTTCCACCGCCATAACCATGTTCTCCTCTAAAACTACCGGATGTTCAATGGAGAAGCCACGGCTTACCCAGAATCCTTCGTACAGCCCCTGCCCGATCGTATGAGCAAATTCCACCAGTGAACACGTCCCGTATTTGTCATCGTAATATTCGTTCAACCCATCCTTCGCCAACTGCCCTGTAGTGTTGCCCGCTTTAACCTGAGACAGACCTTTCTGCAGTTTGGCGTAGCAGCGTTTATAAACATCTTTCTGCTTCGGTGTCATTTTAGCGGCGCAAACCCAGGAACGACAAAGATCCTGGACATAGCCGTAGAAAAAGTTAATTGCCAGGTCACAAATAATCATATCCCCCGGACGGATCAGCTTATCTGTCGTGGCGCGTTTGTAAGGATTCGTGTTCCCGCCGGAGGCTATAATGTGCCCGAGACTGAAGGCACAGCCAAGTCTGGTCATTTCCGCCAACAGCTCGCCGCGGCACTCTCTCTCCCGCTTGCCCGGCTTGCAGATTTCATGTTTCAACTTCCAGTAACCGATATCGCCCATCGCCACCGAGAGTTTCATCATTTCCAGTTCATCCTTGCTCTTTACAAAACGGGCCTCTACACAAACATCACCAGCTGAAACCAAATTGATTCCTCTGGCTTTGGCTATCTCGTAAGCCGGAATTTCAATCAATTCGGTACCGATTTTTTCTTTTTTGATATTTACGCCGTTTTCTTTGCAGAACTGTTCAATCTGATCCCAGTATCTGTTGCAAACTGCATCAAATCCGCCAGCGGCAAATTTATAGGTAATAGCCGGATATATCCGTCCGGCCAGCCAGGGACAGTTTAACTGCGTCACATGCAGATCGATGCCCGCCGTTTCAAATAATATCGGATCTTTGTCATGAAATACCAGCGCGTAGCGTGTGTTATTGGTTGTTTTCCAGTCCTGATCCCACGATCCGGTGGCATATCTAACCTGCTCCCCGTTATTGAGCAACATAACCGCAATGTCACGCTTCTTCATCGCCTGACGTATCCGGTTTAATTTATATGCCCGCATACGGGGGAAATTTACACGCTCTTCAAAATCTACCGCATCAGTTCCAAAAATATGCCGCGGTGAATATTCATTTTTAAATTCTGCCAGAAATTTATCCCATTGTTTTGCTCTTGCTTCAAATTCGCTCATAGTTTTCCTCCTGTGCTAATTAATTTAATTTTCATTCATTATTTCCCGACAAAGCTTGGCAGATAAGTGCTCAATATGGGGAATTGGAATATTATAAAAAGACTTACAAATTCGGCGACAAGAAAGGGAATAATTCCGGAAATGACATCTTCCAAAGTTACATCCGCTTCCGCCACTCCTTTTGCCGCGTATAAATTTAACCCAACCGGCGGTGTAATCAGTCCAATTTCTACACTGACAATGACCATTGTGGCATACCAGATTGGATCAATGCCGGCAGCTACGATGATCGGCTGAAAAACAGGAATAGTAATGCACAGCATGGAAATACTATCCAGGAAACATCCGAGAAGGAGATATGAAAGGACAAAGATAAGTATTATGCACCATGGTGCCAACCCTGATCCCAGTACCGCTGAGGATAGTTTGGCTGAAATCCCCGTCATCACGATAAAATTGGAAAATACCGTCGCGGCCCCGATGACGATAAAAATCAGTGCTGATGTTGTCGCCGTATCCATTAGCATCACGCCAACTTCTTTAATTTTCTGCTTTGCAGTCATATTCCGGACGATCGCCAAATAGATAACCAGAAGAAGGAATGCTGCTACCGCCGCCGCTTCACTGGGGGAAAATATCCCGCCGTAAATGCCGCCAAACGTTACCACGGCGACAATAACAATCGGCCACCAGGCGCTCAAACTTCTTATTTTCTCTCTGAAAGGAGCAATCTTGACCTGTGCTGCGGCCTGAATCCAGGAAGGGCGGAACTTACCAAGTAAATAGACCGTAAGACAAAATAGCGCCGCCCATAAAATTCCCGGCATAACACCGGCCATCAGCATCTTGCCGATGGATATGCCGCTTAACATTCCATAGACAATAGCCAAAACGCTGGGCGGAATAAGCATGCCGATGGACCCGGCGGCAGCACAAACGGCATAAGCAAGTTTCTTGTCATAGCCGTGCTTTCGCATTTCCGGAGCGCAGATTTTTGCAAATACTGCCGTTGTAACTAGCGATGAGCCGCAAACAGCTCCAAAGGCTGTACATCCGCCGATAGAGGCCATACCCAAGCCACCTCTTATCCCACCGAGCCACAGCGCCAGGCTGTTAAAAAGTTTTTGGCTTATTCCTCCGCCACTTGCAGCAAAACCCATCAGGATAAAAAGCGGCAGAGTTATGAGATCAGGAGAAGCTATTTTATGATAGAAGGCAGTAGTTGTCATCCAGATCGCCTGCTTGCAGTCAGTAATAATCGCCAGACCAATGAATCCCGCCGTGGCCAGTGCAATTCCTATATGAATACCAAGGGCAAGAAGTACAAAAAGAATGACAATTGTGATAATACCTATAGTTAGAGGTTCCATTGATAGATTCTCCTTACACGCCCGTGGATTCTTTTATCTGAGTATTCTCGCCCCGCAGATGCGCGATGACCAAAAACAAGTATCTTATCGTGAGAAAAAACATCCCGACTGGCATTGCCATTTTGCCTAACCACCATGGTAATGGTATCGCCGCCAGCATTTCTTCTCTGATGGCAAACGATTCTCTGAAGTGCACCCATGCAAAATAGGTTATCAGCGCACAAATGATCAGTGAAACTAGTTCACTTAATATGATCATGATTTGGCGTACACGCAGCGGAACTCTTTCGACCAGAAGCGATACCCGAACATGAGCATCGATTGTGAGCGTATAGGCAAAAGCAGTAAAAACAATCCACGGCATCATTAACTCGCAGATTTCCCAGGAGGCTGGCAACGGATGTTTAAATACGGCACGCAACAAGATATCAACGACGATCATCAGTGTTACCGCCAACGTCACCAACCAGGAAATCGATGTCAGTACCTTTTCGCATCTTACAAAAGCGGAACTTATCTTCATAAAATTATTAACCTCGATTTCACTTTCAACAGTCTTTGCACAAGCTCAACCGTCGAACCGGGCAATGTTCCAATCATTGTTCTCTTCTGTAAAACCCCAGAGCACTGCCCGGATTTATGCTTTACTTCTTTCCCCATTTTCTCGGCCACTTGTAGCCCAATTCCGCAGTGATCTCTTGCCAGCGCTGGATCAGTTTATTGCCAGGATATCCCTTGGCCTCACATTCAGCCGCGAATTCTGCCGGAATATCGGGAAGCAACGCTACCCATTTATCTATTTCCGCTTGGGGGAATTCAATAAAAGTGACTCCTACCGCCTTGTATGTTTTCATAAGCTCATTGTATTTTTTGGGGATAATTTCTTTTGCGGCAAGCATCTCCACATCTTTTCCTGTATCCAGAAGTATTTTCTGAATTTCCGGAGAAAAACTGTTGAATGTATCCAGATTCATGTAGATAGGACCGTAAAGAGCGGTGGTCATTCTTGTGTTGATATAATATTTGGCTACCTCATAAATCTTGAAAGCGTCAAAATGTTCAAAGGGAAGTAAATCGGCGGTAACCACACCGGTGCGCAGCAAATCGTAACGTTCGGCAACCGGTCTCACAACGGCTGTTGCTCCCGGAGGCAGCCAGCGACCGAAATAACGACCGACCAGCGTAACTTTTTCGCCTTTGAAATCAGCAATATTCTTCAAAGGCTTTGTGCTCATGAAATTATATTCACCACCGGGGGCATCCATCAGCATGATGATGTTTTCCTTCTTGGCATCCTGCGCAAACTGCGGGAACTCCGCCCGGATCTGACGATTAGCCTTTGCTACAATTTCATAATCAGTGGGACCAAACGGGAAAACATATTCAAAATTTCCAAAAATAAATCTACTGGGTGTATACCATTCATGCATGCAACCAACTTGCGCCGTTCCTTTCTTGATCAGCTCCAGATGATTCATCGGTGCTCCCATGGAAGCGCCCCAGTAGTTTTCAAATGTAATTAACCCTTTTGTCCGCTTTGTTACTTCCTGCTGCCAGACTTTCTGGATTTCGCTCATCATTTGGTTCTCCGGGAAAAAGCTCGCATATCTGAGCTTAACGGGCTTGTCCGCCGCCAAAACACTGTTTACCGTTATAAACGACAAAAACAGCACCAGAATAAGACCTAATAATTTTTTCGACATTTTCATTCTGTTCTCCTTTTAACTAATTAAAATTAATTTAATCATCTCCGCATATAGCCAAGCTGACGGGAGACAAATAATCCCTTTTCTTTTATATACTCTGCATACCCCAATATTTTTTCGGGATTCGTTCGTGTAGTTTCATCCATCAGGCAAATGCCGGCAACAACATCTCCGTTTCCGCCTCTTACCGGCGCAGAGATGCAATAAATATCATGATGGGTTTCACCTTCATCCGTAGAATACCCTCTTGCCTTGACCATCTTCAGGTGTTCCTTAAATTCATTCACATCAACAATGCTTTTTTCCGTTAACCTCTTCAGTTCAATTGATTTTAACAACTCCTCTAATTTATCTTCCGGCAGGTACGCAGTAAGAATTTTCCCGAGCGAAGTTGTATGTATCGATATATTGAACCCAACCCGGTAGGTTAGCAAATCTATGTTCAAATTCTGCACCCGGCCGATGACGGTGACTTTATTCTTGTGCATGATAGCCCAACTGGCCGTCAGACCGGTTTCTTTAGCCATCTGTTCAATATGGGGATTCATGATATTTCTTAGAGGAGAATTGAAAATATAGGTCAACCCGATCTCAAAAAAACCTATTCCCACGCGATATTTATCAGTCAGAACGTTTTTCTCAAAAAAACCTTCCTCGGCAAGGGTACTGAGCATGCGGTAGACTTTGCTGGGTGCCATGCCTAAAGCCTTGGCAACTTCGTTAACGCCAGCCTCCGCAACATCTAACGTATTGTAGAAAGAAAGAAGCTTTATTAAATCTCGCAGCGTCTTATAGTCCTGCTTTTTACCGTTTTCCTTACCGTTTTCCATTGCACCCCCTAATATATTTAGTATGGTATTTCATTTTTATAGCTATTTCTACACTGTTTTTTGTATTTGTCAAGATTTTTTTAATATTAGTTTATTATTTTAAAATCAAATAGCAAAAATAAACAATTAATCATGTATTTTGGAATATCATTCCAATTTTGAATAGATATTCTTCGCCTAAAAATTCATGGCCACAGAAGTATCGGTCTCTGGACTTGATAATTCCTTGTTTAAATTGGCAAATATTTTTAAGGGGTAATGTAAAAACTAGGCAATAATGTTTAATCTATAAGATACCTGGAGCAGCACATCGGATTTCGTTATGATATAAACCAATATGCAATTACCGCTATTTACTTTGTTTTCAATTATTAAGATGCGGGGATAAGAAAAGACTTTATATTTGTTTTGGCATCTTGTTGTGCAAGTTTAAAGCAGTTTTGTTCCTCTAATCAGCCAAGCGATACGACTCTGCCAGCAGGGATACAAAATGAGTCACCTCTTGCCCTTTGCCGAACCGGGTACAGCCTTCCATCAATTGCATCATGCAGCCCGGACATCCCGTGGCTAAAATATCCGCATTGCTTTTATTGACATCCAGCATTTTTCTTTCCATGATTCCCCGCGAAGTTTCCTCATGAGTTATAGTGTAGGAGCCGCCTCCGCCGCAGCAGGCGTCGGATTTAGCCATCTCCCGGAAATCGACGCCCGGAATAGACTGCAGAATCTTCCTTGGTTCCATCGTAACTTTCATCACCTTTTTCAGGTGACAGGAATCATGATAAGTCACGGCGGATTTTATTATTCCGGCAGGTTTTTTGAAATCACCCAAAATATTAACGAGGAAAGTCGATATATCATGAGTCTTCCGGCTCCACTGCGAAGCTTGCTCGCTGTATTCCGGATCTTCCGGCAGCAGGTCTTCCGGGTAGTCATGCTGCCAGGCACCGCCGCAGGAGCCGCAGGATGTAATTATATAATCGGCGCCGCTTTTTTCAAAAACATCAAGATTTCTTCGGGCCAGATAGCGTGCCGCTTCCACGTCACCGTGGGCAAAAACGGCTATGCCGCAGCATTGCTGTTCCGCCGGGATAACCACCTCGACACCGTTCGCCGCAAGCACCCCGATGACATCAAAGCCGACACGGGGATAGATGTAGTTTATGGCACAGCCGGTAAAATAAGCCACCTTAATTCCACGGGCATGCCCTTCCGGCTTGATGACTGCCGGAACCTGCGCACGAAAACTCTCATGAGCAAAACCGGGGAAAACCCGCTTTGTGCTGAGTCCAACGGGAAACCGGGGAGAGAAATTTTCAGCGCCGGAGTTTTTTTCAGGCCCAGCCATTGAAAGGCGGCAGCCGCACTCACAAACGCAGCGAATACTTTTTGATTTTTCAATCCGCCAAAAATTATTTTCTTGACCGGGTGCAGCCCTTCTTGCCTGACCAGGGCTGCACGAACTGCCAGCATGATTTTGCTGAAATTAACACCGCAGGGACAATTTTGCATGCACGATCCGCAAACCAGACAATCAAAAAGCTTTTCTTCGACCTGCGGATCGGCAATATCCAGTGTTCCCGCCAGCACCGCCTCGACTAAGGAGATCTTTCCTCTGGTCACACCGGCTTCCGTTTTTTCCGTTAAGTAAACAGGACAGGACGCCATGCAATTACCGCACTTCATGCATTTTACCAGCTCGTCCCTTAAGTGCTGCAAATTGTCATATGCCGTCATTTTCATAGCCGTCGGATTTTCTTAAGCGGGATCATCTTGCCGGGATTGAACAGATATTCCGGATCAAGAGACTCTTTGATCCGTCGGATAACTTCGAACCCGATTTGCCCGAGTTCGTTCTGCAGATATTTCATTTTCGCCATTCCGATGCCGTGCTCGCCGGAAAGCGTCCCGCCCAGTTCCAGAGCCGCGCTGAAAATATCATCTATGGCTTTATGGACACGTTCCATTTCCTCCTGGTCGCGGGCATCAGTCAGCAGAGTGGGGTGCAGATTGCCGTCGCCGGCATGACCGAAGGTCCCGATTGGAACATTGTACCTCGCAGCAATTTTCTGGATCGCCCCAAGCATCTCCGCTATTTTATTCCGTGGCACGGTGGCATCTTCCAGGATAATCGTCGGGCGCACACGCGCCAGTGCCGGCAGAGCGGCGCGCCTTGCGGCCCACAGCTGATCGCGTTCCGCATCCGATCCGGCCAGTCTTATCTCACCACCCTTTTCCCGCACTATTTTCATAATTGTTTCGGCTTCCGCTTCCACCACATCACGGCCCATGCCATCGAGTTCGATCAGCAGAAGACCAGCGGCATCTCCCGGCAAACCGGCTTTTGCATAATTTTCGACCGCCTGTATGGTAACTTGATCCATAAGTTCCAGAGTGGCCGGAATAACATAAGCCATGATAATACAGGTAACGGCATTGCCCGCATTTTCCAGTTTCCGAAAGGTGGCCATCATGGTTCGGCGATACTTTGGAGCGGGGATAAGTTTAACGGTAATCTCCGTTATAATTCCCAACGTACCTTCCGATCCGACAAACAGCGAGGCAAAATCATATCCGGTTACGTTTTTCACGGTCTTCCCGCCAAAACGGAAGCTCTCACCTCCGGCAAGTACGACTTCCATTCCCATTACGTAATGCTTTGTGACGCCGTATTTGAGCGCACGCAACCCCCCGGCACATTCCGCTACCGTTCCACCCATTGTTGCCGTAGCGACGGTCCCGGGATCCGGCGGATAAATCAATCCGTATGGAGCAACGGCGTCATTCAATTCCTGAACAATCACGCCCGGCTGAACTGTAGCGGAAAGGTTTTCGCGGTCGATTTCGATAATTTTATTCATTTTCTGCAAAGAAACCACAATTCCGCCGTTAACGGGTATGGTTCCGCCGCTCAGATTCGTGCCCGCTCCCCGGGAATAGATGGACTGTTTTGCCTCGCCGGCCAGCCTAACAATTTCTTGAATCTGCGCCGTTGTAGTGGGCAGGACGACGATATCGGGCCATTGATTGTTTAAGTCCGGCGTGGCATCATAGCTATAGGTAAGCAGATCAACTTTATTCGTGAGAATATTGGCCTCACCAAGAATTTTTCCCAGCTGCTGTTTAAACGCCTGATCCACGTTAACCCCTCCTTGCGGAACATTTATAATTTTTAAAATACAAAAGATCAAGGCAACCTACACGGATGGCTACATATTTGAAATACTTTAACCTAACGGCAGGATTTACGCAATATATGACTCAATATGAATTTGATGATGCTTTACGCTGCAGAAAACAATCCGAATAAAAAAACCCCTTCAATTGCTTGAAGGGGTTCGTGTATTAAATCCGGCGGCACCTACTCTCCCACACAGTCGCCCATGCAGTACCATCGGCG
>CAYYBK010000038.1:0-12128 GCA_964470015.1 uncultured Syntrophales bacterium | reverse complement strand
AGGAGGCCTGGAAAAAACATAATAACGTATAACCTTTGTCTTTCATGGTCTGTTGTAGTGCAAAAACCCCTTAAAAAGAAATTTTTAAGGGGTTTTTGTTTATATAAATGTGTCAGATAATATCTGAACAAATTTAGTTGGTTTTCCAGCGATTCTTTGGTATCAGTGCGCTAACTATAATCGCAATATTTGATTTACCCTTACTGTGGACAGGCAGCATCAGAAAAAATCGAGCAAAAATTAAAAGGAAGGCGACAATGAAACTATTTGACAAAAATGAGTCGTGGTCAAACAAAAAAAGAATAGAATTTCAAGATGAACTGCTGGTGAAGATGGCAAAACTGGGGTACAAAAAATCGGCGGCAATAAAAAAAAATTTTGATGAACATAAAATAAACCCGCGGCGAATAAAATCCCGTGAGGATTTAGCGCTGCTGCCTGTTACCTCCCGGGAAAAGCTGGTGGAGATGGAAATTAATGCACCGCCATATGCCGATTTGATCAATCCGGATTTGCGGATTGACCGGATATTCACCTCGCCCGGCCCCGTTTATGAGCCGCATCTTACCGAAACGGATTACCTCTGGGCGCGCGCTTTTCACGCGGCAGGCATCGGTGTCCACGATATTGCCCTAAATACCTTTTCTTATCATCTTGTGGCGGCGGGCCTTACCTTTCACTCCGGCCTGCGCAGAGTCGGGGCCTGTGTTGTTCCTGCAGGAACTTCCTCAACTCAGGTGCAGGTACAGCTGATCAATGATTTAAAAGTTACGGCTTATGTCGGTACACCGAGTTTTCTCCTGTCCATCATCAATAAAGCCGAAGAAATGGGTTGCAACTTTAAACAAGATTTTTTTGTCAAAAAAGCTTGTTTCGCCGCGGAGCCGCTGTCGCGGGATTTACGACAGCGCTTTGAAAAAAAATATGGTATTGATACTTATCAAATGTACGGCGCAACGGAAGTGGGCGATGTCGCCTATGAGTGCAGTGAAAAAAACGGTTGGCATGTTTGCGAGGAAACTATTGTTGAAATAGTTGATCCCGCCACCGGGAAAAAAGTTCCCGACGGCGAAATGGGCGAGGTTGTTGTAACGCGACTCAATGGTATTTTCTTTTTAATGCGTTTCGGAACGGGCGATTTATCAAGATTTCTTAAGGGACCCTGTCCCTGCGGACGCACATCTTACCGCCTGGCTGGCATTGCGGGCAGGGTAGGTGATGCCGTAAAAGTGAGAGGCATGTTTTTAACTCCCAGCCAGCTTAAGCTGCTGCAGACGAAATTCAATAATCTGCCGCTCCAGGCCGTAGTGACAAGAAAAGGTCATGCAGACATTCTGCTGCTGCGTATCGAAAAGATCGCCGGTAGTCTCGAAGACGCCAGCTGGGAAGCCAATTTTAAAAAACATTTTAAAGAAATCTGTACGGTGAAAATTGATCAGCTAGAGTATTTACCTGCCGGAACAATAAGAAAGGATGAAAAGCTTATCATTGATCTGCGGAATTGGTAATTCTTATCTGACCAATATTCATTTTTTTGCCTATTTTATAGGCATCTATTATGGAAAGCATCCACAGAAGAACAATGCCAGGCAAAATCCAGATGAAGTGCGCCGTGGTCATTGATCTTGCCGCATCCATGGACATCTTAGCAATTAATGCACCGTCCAAGGTACCATTCTGCAGGGGAGTTTCCTTCAATATGCTGATTGCAGTTTGAAGAACGCTCCAGCAGATAAACATCATTCCTGTTAGAACCGATGTCATAAATACGATCCCGCGTTTATACTTCTTCAAATAGATATGTCCCAGGCCCGGAAAGAGCAACGCATTAAATAGGGCGGCTTTGGCGGCTTGATTCATGGTTATCCCT
This sequence comes from uncultured Syntrophales bacterium, assembly GCA_964470015.1. Classification (GTDB taxonomy): domain Bacteria; phylum Desulfobacterota; class Syntrophia; order Syntrophales; family Smithellaceae; genus MVRV01. The sequence continues at coordinate 10,258 of CAYYBK010000038.1, read as the reverse complement.
CCTCTGTTGAAGAGATAAAATCAGGACAGGATTGCTACATCCTTCATTTTCAGCTGAATATCGGAAGTGCCGTTCCACTGATTGATCTGCGGAGTAAAAGCGATATCGATCCGGGCATCGGCAACGGCGTTCAGATAGTCACCCATGGCAAACCAGATGGAATTGCAGGATATGCCATTACCGCTGAGGCACATTCTTAAATGATTATTGCCAACAATGGCTGGCGAGGAAACTTTAATATTACGGGCGCAGAGCACCGGTTCCGGATTTCTGCTGCCGAAAGGCGCCAGCTTTTGTATTTCGTTGATCAAGTCCATATTTATATCCGTGAGCTTACATTCCGAATCGATGATTGTCTGCGAGGAGAGTTCGGCGGATTGGCCGCTGTCGCGGATCATTTCGTCCAGCAGAAATGTAAATTCATCAATATCGTTTTCCTTAATGGAAATACCGGCGGCATGAGAATGACCTCCGTAGGAAAGCAAAAGGGAAGCGCATTGCTGTATCCCTTTATATATATTGAAAGCGGAGATGCTACGGCCGGAACCTTTCCCGATGCCGTCTTTCAGGCTGATGACAAAAGCCGGACGGTTGAAAAGATCAACCAGACGGGAGGCGACAATGCCCACAACCCCCGGATGCCATTTATCCGATGCAAATACCAATGCATTAATTTTTTCCATGTCAGGATTTTTGCTTATTTTTTCCAATATCTCATTCAATATTGATTTTTCCATGGACTGGCGGCGGCGATTATAAGTATCGAGCTTTCCCGCAAGTTCCCTGGCTTCCGCCAGGTCATCCGTCAAAAGCAGGGCCACTGCATCGAGAGGTGAAGCGATGCGGCCGGCCGCATTAATCCGCGGAATAAGACAGAAAGATGCCTTAAAGGAATCAATGATCTGGCCATCGATGCCGCTTACCTCCTTGAGGGCCTTGATCCCCGGGCGCTTTCCTTCGGTAAGCAACTCCAGGCCGATTTTGGCAAATATCCTGTTTTCATCCAGCAGAGGTGCTATATCACCGATTGTGCCCAAGGCAACAATGTCCAAATATTCTTTTAAATTGGGATAATCTCCGTTCTTCCAGAAGCCGTCTTTCCGTAGGCTGCCGCGCAGAGCAATAAGAAAATTATAGGCAATACCCACTCCGGCAAGGTCCTTAAAGGGGAAAGAACAGTCTTCCCGATTGGGATTAATATTGGCCAGAGCGGGCGGCAGCGGTCCGGAAATGGCATGGTGATCTAAAACAATCGTATCAATGCCCAGCGACCGGGCATAAGCGATTTGTTCATTATCGGAAATTCCGCAATCAACGGTAATGATCAGCGAAACCTTTTCACTGCGGAATCCGTCAATAGCCTGATTTTTCAGGCCGTAGCCTTCTTGCACCCTGTCCGGGATATAGTAAGTGACAACGGGGGTTATTTCTTTAATAAATTTATAAAGAATAACTACAGAAGTTATTCCGTCTGCATCATAATCACCGTAGATGACGATTTTTTCGTGATTATAAACGGCTTGCAGAAGACGGTTGATTCCCGCTTTCATATCCTTCATTAAAAAAGGACTGTGTAAATCATTAAGTGATGGGAGGAGATAGCGGCGGACTTCTTCCATGTCCAGCAGATCGCGCCGGGCAAGAATCTGCGAAATAAGCGGGTGAATGCCGAATTCCTTAGTCAATGAATTTTCTATATCTTTATGGCAGCCTTCTTTAATTTTCCATTGTGTCGCCGGAAGGGGCTTAACTATCGTCATGTTTATTTCTTTATGTATTTTTTAGTTATTTTTTATCATACCAATGTTAATTTCGATGTCAAGGTTTCTTTGGACATGCTTCCTTGATCTTTAAAGTGATCAATGCTAAACATACAATAAATGATTAAAAAATATTTTAAATTAAAACGTAGCGACATCGCTCTTGTGCAGTTTATCGTTGAGGGATACGAAGGAATGGCTACTGTTACTACAGTGAATCCTCATACATCCATCATCCGGATGGCCATAATGCCTGATTTTTTGCCGGAAATACTTATTCTGCTGGAAAATTTAAAAAATAAATATAATTTAGAAGAAACAGCGCACCCGGAATAAAAATTAAGGTGGGAATTTTATGCTCATGCTTACCCATACATATATTTTGCAGAACATTCTGGCTGGGCACAGCATAAAAACAAATGATCTGGATATTTATGTTTACAATATAATACCTGACCTGCTGACGATCCATCCCGCTATCAGCTCCCGGCAGACGCATATCATCAGGAGATTAAGTGAATTTCCGCCTCATTATTCCAAGGCTGCTTATATCATGTTCCATTTACTGGTCGATGATCTGGCGCATTACGGTTTAATTTGTCCCGGTATCCCGGATGAATTCAGCCCAGATTCCCATGGCTACTCATATATCAAGGGAAAATCGCTGGTTAATCAGATCTGGAATTTTCAAAAAACCGTCCAGAAAGAAGTATCCTATAATGAAGCGGTTTACCGTTCACACTTGATCATTGAGATGATTTATGACCTGGTTATTATCGATTATATCAACGCAAGCCAAACAATCGAACTTTTGACGGATGCCGTATGCTTTACGGTAAAAAATAAAATGGAGGAATTGATTGACACGGTAGGCTGGCTTTACGGATTGCAGGAAAAAGAAATTCAAGAGGTGATGAATAGAGCCTGTTCCTATGTAACAAAAGAAAGAATTCAAAAAATCATGAATATTGAAGGCCGAATTCGCCTTTACATCGACAAATTCGGCCTAAAAAGAGATGATCCTTTATGCTGCACCGGTATGAGAGATATATTCCTTCAAGCAAAAGATCTGTTTGATGATAAAGAAATTTTTCTGAAAGAAACGACCGCCGCCGTAAAAAAGCACGGCTGGCTGCCGCCTGCTACATAGCTTTCTTCACAGAACCGGAGCGGATGCACCGCGTGCAAACCTTGACTCTCTTTATCGCACCCGATTTCTCATCAACACAGCGTAATTTTTGTAGATTCGGATACCACTTAATTCTGGTTTTATTATTGGCATGGCTGACATTATTGCCAATTGACGGTTTCTTACCGCACACTTCACAAATACGAGACATGAAAAATCCTCCTAAAAATTGTGCGTCGTTACTAAACTATAAGACATTATTTTGCAAGTATTTTTTTATCATTATCAATCTTCCATAACCGGAGGCTGACCGGTCGCTTCCAGAACACGCAGCCAGACCTCTCCCCGCGGATCAATTTTACGGCGTGATGCGGCGGCGCTCAAAGGCAAATGAACATATTCCCCCTTCATCAAGGCAACTAAAAGACCAGTTTTCCCCGCCATGGCGGCATGGACGGCATCTTGTCCAAGCGATCCGCAGTAAATACTGTCGGCGGCATTGGCCGGAACGGAACGGATCATATAACTGGGATCGATATATTTTAAATTAATTTCCAGATTTATTTTCTGAAAATATTTTTCAATTTCATTTTTTAAAAAGATGCCGATATCGTATAAACGCAGGTTTCCGGAGGGATCGGTCTCGATGGTATCAGTATGATTCCGTAAAAGATCCTGGCCGGCACCTTCCGCAACCAGAATGACGGCATGGCCGCTTGCTTTGATCCGCTTTTCCAGGTAGCTTAGAAATCCCTTGTTACCATGAAGGGCGAAGGGAACCTCCGGAATGAGGACAAAATTGGTGTCGTTTTGAGCAAGCGCCGCATTAGCCGCAATATGGCCGGACAGTCTTCCCATGATTTTAACCAGTCCGATGCCATTTATCGCCCCCTTGGCTTCCACGTGCGCACAACGGATGGCATGAACAGTCTGGGCGATTGCCGTATCGAACCCAAAAGACTTTTGAATTAAATTGAGGTCATTATCGATTGTTTTGGGAATACCGATTACGGCAATTTTCAAATCCTTCTGTCTGAGCTTGGCGTTTATCTCTTCAACGGCGCGCATTGTGCCGTCGCCACCGATACAAAAAAGCATATCTATCTGGTAGTCCGTCAGCGTCCGGATCATTCTGTCAACGTTCTGATGACCCCGGGAACATGAAAGAAAACTGCCGCCGATGCTTGTTATGTCTTTAACAAGTTCCGGTGAAAGCAAAAGCGGTTTAAGACCGTATTCGGGAATTAATCCGCGAAATCCATAGCGGATTCCTAAAATATTTTTTACGCCGTAACGATAAAACAACTCCATCGTAATAGATCTGATTACATCGTTTATACCGGGGCAAAGACCGCCGCAGGTGACAACTGCCGCCTTTGCTCGTGCGGGAGCAAAAAATATTTTTTCCCGCGGTCCGGCCAGTTCGACGGAAAGCGGCTGGCCGTGCCGGTTTTTGTTCTGGTCGTAACTGTTAAGATAACAATCAAACAATAAACGCTTATTATCCGCCACAAACCCGGCTGTATTTAGCGGTGAGGGAATTTTTCTCTCACCTAAATCAGAAATGGCAAAATCATAAAGGGACGGGCTCATTATTAATCACTCCTATTGGGCAATTACCCTGGATGCGGCATTCATGCCGGAAATGATCTCTCCTTCAAAACCAGCATCAAGAAGCAAGGAAGCCCCAGTCAGATAAACATTTTTGAAGCGGGTTCTGTTGGTGCGGGCGGCAAACCCGGTAATAAATGACCTCTTAAGCTGGTACTTCGGATTAAATACTCTGTGCGAATTTTTAGAAAGCTCGATCGATTTATCCAGATCGAAAAACAATATATTTTCTTTTAGGAAAGGAAGAAAAAATTCCAGCCGGTCGATCATTGCTGAAGATTCAGCACTCAGTTTTTCTTTAGGCCAGCCGGCAGAATCATGCGGCAGAAAAACTGTTGCCGTAAGCGATATCTTTTCGGCGGCAAACGAATTTTCATCCTTCATATTAGCTTCCAGAATGATCAGGTTGTTGTCGAAAATATCTCTTTGTATATCGGAAACGACCGCAACATGCCGGGACATTTTTTCCGGAATACATTTGCGGGCACAGCCCAGATGAATTGTGAAAGGCAGATGTGAAACTTTAACCGGATTAAACCAGTCGCCGAAATTGATTTTCTTTTTATCTTTAAGCAACAGGTGCATTGCATCCCATTTTGTGCTGACGATCAATTTCTTTGCTGAGATAACTGAAGTATTACCCGCACCAACAGCGATCTCGATTTCGATAGTTTCCCCTCTTTTTATATCCAGTATTTCGCAGTTGCTTAAATACGAACCATTTCTATCCTCTAATTTATTGATCAACGAATTAAAGATAATCTGCTTGCCCTGCTGAAAATTATAAACACCGCGGAAAGGCGTACAATACTGAAAGGAGGATGCCAGGCCGCTCTGGCATCCGGTAGTATTCCCGAGCAGAGCATCCTGAGCCTCAAAGACTTTCTTTAAGGCGGCATCCGCGGCTAAAATACGCAGGAGCCGTGCTCTTTCCAATTGCTGCATCAGCAAATGCGGCACAAGCTTCAGATAATTATAATAATCCTTAATGCCAAGCGGTTTGATAAAAGGGTGCTCATGCAGCCAGCGGGCGAAAACCGCGCTTCTTTTCATGGCCGTTTCATAGAAGACATTAATTTCTCGGGCCTGAAGCGGAAATTCTCTGGCTATTTCATTGATCAGCGCTTCTTTATCGTTAAAGAAATCGATTCTGTGTTCCGGTAAAATTATCTGGTAGGCCGGATTTAATAATTTTGCCTCCCGTTCAATGGGAGGGGCGTCAATCTCGGCTAAAAGAGTGAGATAGGTCTGGGTGGGACCGAATCCGCTCAAAGGAGTCGGATCAGTACTAAAAACAAAATCATCTGCCAAATAAATTCCGCCGGTGCCGTGTTCAGCCACCAGAACGGTCTTCATACCGTAGCCGGCGGCAACCGCCGCCGCGACATGAGAAGAAAGATCATCTCCTATGACGATTAGATCATACATGGATTACACTGTGTCCCTTGATTATATTAATCACGATTATTTAAATCCGGCCAACGAAGGGTTGTGCAATGCTATCGCCGCTGTTTCTTCAGCATCTTTTATTTGCACTTTACGCCCTGATATTTTGATTCTCCCTTCTGCAAAAAATTGAATTGCCCGGGGATAAATCCGGTGTTCTTCTTTCAGTATACGGGCCGCCAGGGTTTCCTTTGTGTCGTTTTGCAAGACAGGTACAACGCTTTGAATGATAATAGGTCCGGCATCGATTTCTTCGTCCACGAAATGAACGGTGCAGCCGGAAAATTTTACGCCGTATTCCAAAGCGTCTTTCTGACCATGTACCCCGGGAAAAGAAGGCAAAAGAGCGGGATGTATGTTAATTATTTTAAGAGGGAATGCTTGCAAAAAAACGGGTGTAAGAATGCGCATGAATCCGGCAAGCACAACCAGATCAACATCCCGGCTTTTCAGAAGGTCTATTAACGCCGTATCGAAATCTTCTCTGGTTTTAAAATCTTCGCATTTTAAGATGGCTGCAGGCAGACCATGTTTTTGGGCTCTGCTTAACCCATAGGCAGCGGGATTATTGCTAATGACTATTTTGATTACGGCATTTAAGGCACCTTTTTCGATATTATCGATAATTGATTGGAGATTGGAACCGCTGCCGGAAATTAAAACTCCTAATTTTAATGGTTCCGTCATTTCTTCACCGTCAATTTTCACTGAAACAAACCAATGATTGTTTGTTTTCTCTTTTTTCCACAGCACCGATTAAATATGCCTTTTCTCCCAAAAATTGCAGACGATGAATTACTTCCTGACACTCTTTCTCCGGAACGACAATCATCATACCGATGCCCATATTAAAAACACGAAACATTTCATTCTCTTCCACGTTACCTATTTCTTTGATTACCTGAAATATCGGTGGAATCTCCCAGCTTCCCCGGAAAATCACACAGCGGCAGACATCGGGAATTATCCGCGGAATGTTGTCATAAAATCCACCGCCGGTTATATGCACGAGGCCCTTGATGTTAAAGCTTTTAAAAAGGTTAAGGAGTGATTTGACGTAAATTTTTGTGGGTTCCAGCAGTTCCAGACCGATTGTCTTTTCCAGCTCCGGTATTTTATCCGTAACGCGTAATTTGCCCTTATCCAGCAAGACTTTGCGGGCAAGAGAAAAACCGTTGCTGTGTAAACCGCTGGAAGCAATGCCGACAATCCGGTCGTTAACGCTTATGGTCGAACCGTCGATGAGTTTCTCCGATTCCACCGCTCCCACGCAAAAACCGGCTAAATCATATTCACCAGGTTTGTAAAAACCCGGCATTTCAGCGGTTTCACCGCCGATCAATGTGCATCCGGCCTGTTTGCAACCCTGCGCAATGCCTTCAACCACTTTTACACTTTTTTCCAGCTCCAGTTTACCGGTCGCCAGATAGTCCAGGAAGAAGAGCGGTTCCGCTCCCTGTACAACAACATCATTGACGGACATGGCAACAAGATCAATGCCGATGGTGTCATGCTTGTCCATTAGTTGCGCTATTTTAAGTTTTGTGCCCACGCCGTCGGTGGAAGAGACCAGAATAGGATTTTTAAACTTCGACTGATCAAAACGAAAAAGCCCGCCAAAGCCGCCGATTCCCGATACCAATTCTTTCCGCGCCGTTGTTTTAACAATGGGCTTGATGCGTTCAATAAAATCGTTGGCGGTGTCGATATTGACACCGGAATTTTTATAAGTTGATTTAGTGGGCATATAACCTCGTTCGATGATTGCTTTTCTGCTGGCTCATCTAACGTAAATCGGCATTTAAGTCAATCATTCCTTGCGTAAATAACATATATTTGTTAACAAAAATCGTTAATTTACCGAAAATATTTGGCTTTATAAAATTACTGGAAAATCCCATGGAACAGATAGAAATCCTTCTGCAAAAACTAGAACAGCCGTTGTGTTACGCTTCACAGCATAGTTTTAAAAATTTACCGCAGATCAAAAATTTGGGCAAAGCTGTTTTGAATTTATCGGAATTGCTGAAAAGATCACTTCCGTTTTCCAGCGGTAGTGAGACTTTAATTATTATTGATGAAATCCTGCATATATTTGCCGATTACGATGGGCAGAAGGTGGAACTGAAAAAAACAAAAATTGAAAAAGCGCTGTGGTTGCTGGACAAACTTAAATCGGTAATCGACACACTTCCGGCACAGGCAAAATTACCCCCGCCCGATGAACAGACGACACATCTTTTATCCGGATTAAGAGAAGCACAAGCAAAATTGATTCTGCCGGTACAATATTTAAAAGGCGTCGGCCCGAAAATGGCACAACGTTTCCTGGCAAAAAAAATAAATACCGTGGAAGATTTGCTTTATTTCCTGCCCCGCGCCTATGAAGACAGAAGGGAAATACGGAAAATAAACCGTCTGGAAACAGGAAAAGTTCAGACGATTATTGGCAAAATAATTCTGGCGGAATGCAAATATTACGGTAAGAAACGGATTTTGGAAATAACCGTCAGTGATAATACGGCAAATTTAACCGCCAAATGGTTTAAGGGAAGGAACTCTTATCTCCTCGGCATTTTTAAGCAAGGCGTCAATGTAATATTTACAGGCAATGTATCCCCGGATTATAGCGGAAAAACAATGATTCACCCCGACTATGAAATTCTGGATGAAAATGATGCGGGAAATATGCTGAATTTCAAAAGAATTGTTCCGGTTTATTCCGAAACGGAGGGCTTGCATCAAAAGTATATGCGCAAAGTAGTGTATCAGACGCTGGAAAGTTATACCCGCTATGTGGCATCGCCAATTCCCGCGGCTATCTGCGCGCAACGCCAGCTAACTGATATTGCAGATGCCTTGAGATCAGTCCATTTCCCTGACCGTGATGAATCATTGGATGATTATAACCTCAGCCGCTCGGCTGCACACCGCCGGCTAATTTATGATGAGTTCTTTTTCTTCGAACTCGGCATGGCTGTCAAAAAATCGGGCCGTCTTGTAGAAAAAGGTATCAAATTCAGAACGGAAAACGATTTACAGGAGAAATTTTACGCAAGCCTGCCCTTTACCCTGACGGCCGCACAAAAAAGGGTAATTGATGAAATACAGAAAGATATGGCTCGGGATATATCAATGAACAGACTGCTGCAAGGTGACGTTGGCAGCGGCAAAACAGTAGTGGCGATGGCGGCTATGATTATCGCCTGTGCAAACAATTATCAGGCGGCGTTGATGGCGCCCACGGAAATTCTGGCGAAACAGCATTTTGCCACCATGTCTGCCTGGGCCGAATCAATGGGCCTTTCAGCGGTCCTCCTTACCGGCGGAACCGCAGGTTCTTTACGTAATGAAATTTTAGATAAAGTCAAAGACGGCCGGGTTGATATTATCGTCGGTACGCACGCCTTGATTCAGGATAATGTCGATTTTCACAGGCTGGGCTTGGCCGTCATCGATGAACAGCACCGTTTTGGCGTTATGCAGCGCGCCGCATTGCGGCATAAAGGCATCAATGCCGATGTTCTGGTCATGACTGCAACTCCCATTCCCCGCACGCTGGCGATGACCGTTTATGGAGATCTCGACGTATCTGTAATTGACGAAATGCCTCCCGGAAAAATTCCGGTTAAGACAATTTTAATGGGAGAAAACAAAAGAAACAGCGTTTATCAAATGATTGCGGCGGAATTGGCTCAAGGCCACCAGGCATTTATTGTATATCCCTTGGTCGAGCAGTCGGAGAATATTGATCTGAAAGATGCAACCAACATGGCGTCTCATCTGCAGCACGACATTTTCCCGAACTACAGGGTAGGGCTTATACACGGTAAAATGAAGGAGAAAGAGAAAACCGATGTAATGCAGGCTTTCCTGGAAAATAAAATTAACCTGCTTGTTTCCACCACCGTGATTGAAGTAGGCATTGATATCCCGCGCGCGTCTCTGATGATCATCGAACACGCCGAACGCTTCGGCCTTTCCCAGCTGCATCAGTTACGCGGACGTGTCGGGCGCAGAGATATTCCTTCACGCTGCATCCTCTTGGCTGATTATGCCTGCTCGCAGGATGCACGTAAAAGACTCCGGGTCATGGAAAAAACAGCGGATGGCTTTGTTCTGGCGGAAGAAGATCTTGCTATCCGCGGTCCCGGTGATTTTTTAGGAATAAGACAATCCGGGTTGCCTGATTTCCGCATTGCCAGCATTGTTCGTGACGCCCGGATTTTAAATGATGCCAAGGAAGATGCTTTTCAGCTGGCGGCCACCGATCCGCTTTTGGAAAAACCGGAGCATCTTCTTTTAAGAGAAA
>CAYYBK010000037.1:0-12499 GCA_964470015.1 uncultured Syntrophales bacterium | reverse complement strand
GATGACATCGGCGCCTTCCGAATAAAGGTCAACGATTTTCCCCTTACCTTCATCGCCCCACTGCGTGCCCACTACTGCAACATTAGCCATAAAAGATGTCGTCCTTACATTTTTATTGCTTTGATGGAAATAACATGAGGAAGGTTCCTTAATTTATCGAGAACCTCTTCCGAAACAGCGGAATCCGTATTCAGAACAACCAGCGCCCGTTCGGCTTTTGCGTCGCGGCTTAAATGCAGGCGGGCGATATTGACTTTATTTTTGCCCAGCGTTGTTCCCAGGTTGCCGATGACGCCCGGTTGATCATAATTGGATACGCCCAGCATATGGCCTTCAGGGACTATTTCCACGGAAAAATCGTTGATGCGGACAATGCGCGGGTCGTGTTTCCCGAAGATCGTGCCGGCCGTAATGCTTGTTTCTTTGGATGTTTTTACCGTCAGCGTGATCATACTGGTATAATCTCTCATCTCACTGCTTTTGGATTCCACGACTTTGATGCCTCTTTCTTTGGCGATAACTGGAGCATTGATATTTTCATTCAGAATCGGTTCCAGAAGTCCCTTGAGCAGAGAGATCGTTATCGGAGCGACATTAAGCGATGTAATTTCGCCACTGTATTCGATATCCACCTGCTGGATCGCGCCTTCGACCAGTTGTGTCTGGAAAGCACCAAGCTTTTCTCCCAGTTCCAGATACGGACGGATGACAGTCATCAAATCCGCGCTGATGGAAGGAAAGTTTACGGCACCCTTAATTTCGCCGGTAGCGAAATAGGCGGCGATCTGGTGAGCGATGGCAATGGCCACGTTTGTTTGCGCCTCGTCCGTGGAGGCGCCCAGATGCGGGGTGCAGATAACGTTATCCAGCGCGAGCAGATCCATGTTCTTGGTTGGCTCTTCTTCAAAAACATCGATTGCCGCTCCGGCAACCTTGCCCGATACAAGTGCGTCGTACAGGGCCTTTTCGTTGACGATGCCGCCGCGGGCGCAGTGAATCAAAAAGACGCCTTTTCTCATCTTGGCAAATGCTTTGGCATCGATAAGGTTTTTTGTTTCCTTGGAAAGCGGCGAATGTACGGTAATGAAATCTGATTTTTCGTAAATTTCATCGAGCGCGGCCAGGGTGATTCCCTGCTGTGCGGCCAGATCCGGGGAAATGAAAGGATCGTGGGCGATGACGTTCATTTTCAATCCCTTGGCGCGGTCCGCCACGATGGAGCCGACCCGTCCCAGTCCGATAATGCCTAGTGTCTTATTGCAATATTCGTTGCCCATGAATTTGGTTTTTTCCCATTTGCCGGCTTTCATGGAAGCGGTAGCCTGCGGAATGCGGCGGGCAAGGGAAAGCATCATGGCGATGGCATGTTCCGCTGTCGTAATAGTATTGCCGCCGGGGGTGTTCATGACGACGATGCCGCGTTTGCTGGCGGCGGGAATGTCGATATTGTCAACACCCGCACCGGCGCGACCGATGGCGCTGAGTTTGGCCGCCGCCTCGATGATCTCGGCGGTCACTTTAGTGGCTGATCTTACAATCAGCGCATCGTAATCTTTTATAATGGCTTTTAATTCTTCCGGCTTAAGGTTTGTTTTTACTTCCACCTTGATGCCCGGAGCGTTGTTCAGTATTTCCACGACTTCAGCAGCCATGGAATCGCTGACTAAAACTCGTTTCATAAATATTCTCCTTAATGACAGATTCTTATTTTATTTTGCATCCAAACATTGACAGTGCCGGCTGTTCTCTCTGCTCCCGCCGCCTATCGTCTTCAAGAGGGATGCCCGGCGCCTGCCGGGTCATGCCTCTTTTCTGTTCCATTATATTCCTGATTGTTAAATGGATTTAATTTTTTCGCTGTATACTTTTTCCAGCGCGACCAGCGCGGCTTTGATATCGCTCTCTTCAATTGTCGGACCGCACCAGAAACGGTATCCGGCGGGGGCGTCTTTGTAAGAATTGATATCATGAGCGATGTTTTTCTTGCTTAGTTCCGAAGCGATACTTTTAAGGAATTTTCCTTTCTCGTCGGCGGGAAGTTTATTTACTTTTTCGCTCGTTACCATCAAGCATACCGACGTATTTGAACGGATTTTGGGATCCTGGGCCAGAAAATCAACCCAGGGCGTTTGGGCGACCCAGTCTTCGACGATTTTCAAATTGGCCATGCTTCTCCTGATCAGGCCTTGCAAACCGATCCCGTCCGCCCATTTTAACGCGTCCAGATAATCTTCCACGCAAATCATGGAGGTAGTGTTGATGACTTCGCCTTCGAAAATGGCGCGATTGATTTTGCCGCTTTTTTTGAGGCGGAATATCTTAGGCAGAGGCCAGGGCGGATCGTAGGATTCCAGCCGGGCTACCGCGCGGGGGCTCAAAACCAGCATACCATGGGCGGCTTCTCCGCCTAAGCATTTTTGCCAGGAAAATGTGGTTACGTCCAGCTTGGTCCAGTCCATTTCCACTGCATAAGCGGCACTGGTGGCATCGCAGAGGGACAAACCTTCGCGATTGGCGGGTATCCAATCCCAGTCGGGCACTTTTACGCCGCTGGTGGTGCCGTTGGCGACGAAAACGACATCGCTTTTCCAGTCTATAGCTTGCAGATCAGGAAGTTTCCCGTAATCGGCTTTCAGAATTTTCGGGTTAAGCTTCAATTGTTTATTGATGTCCGTGGCCCAGCCGTCGGAAAAACTTTCCCAGACTAAAACAGTTACCGGTTTCGGGCCCAGAAGACTCCACATGGCGGCTTCGAAAGCCCCCGTATCCGATGCGGGCATAATGCCCACAAGATAATCAGCCGGAATATTTAAGATTCTTTTTGTTTCGTTGATTGCTTTTGCTAATCTATCCTTGCCCAAAGTGGAGCGGTGTGAGCGGCCTACAGGTGTGTCTTTGAGGACATCCAGACGCCAGCCGGGTCTTTTGCTGCAAGGTCCTGAACTAAAATTGGGGTTATGCATATTTATTCATCCTTAGAAATAATTTGAAAAACAAGCTATATTTTATATCAGCAATAATAACATTACTCAAGAAATTTAATATGAACCGGCTCCGGGCTAAAACGGTTGGGGGCATCCGCCGGCCGGAATAGTTTAAATTATGGGAATAAATATGCATTTCCCCACTGCCGGTTATTTGCCGTTGACGCAGCGGTGCTTTTTACCTATACTTCCGCGAAAAGAGGCAAGACAAGTCGCTCTGGCGATGATATTTGATCTTTAAATTTATCCGGTAGATATTCCCCTCCGCCCGTTAAAAGAAATTTATTTTTGGAGCAAAAGTTATGGCTGATTTTAATCCATCCGATGTGAATTTTGCAGCGCGTGTCCGAAAGAGTTTTGACCGACAGCAGGTAATGAAAACTATCGGTGCCAAAATGATCAAAATCGGCGCCGGGGAGGTTCAAATCGAGTTTTTATACGATGTGGCCTGGACACAGCAAGCCCGTTACATCCATGCCGGAATCATCACGACCATTGCCGATAGCGCCTGCGGATATGCCGCATACACGTTGATGCCGGCTGATTCGGAAGTTCTTTCCGTGGAATACAAAATCAATATGCTCTCGCCGGCGAAAGGGGAAAGATTTATCGCCATCGGCAAGGTAATCAAGCCGGGCCGCACCTTGACCGCCTGCCGGAGCGAGGTAATGGCATATGATAGCGGTGAAGAAAAACTTATCGCCACGATGCAGGCGACAATGATGACATTGCTGAACGGCCAGTAACGGGGGCATCACTAAATGCTAAATTATATAATGATTTGAAATGATTGATAAAAATAAATAAAGAAACCAATGTAACAACGGGAAAAGGAGGCGGAAAAATGACATCCAGAAAAAAGAGCGAAGAAGCAAAACCAATTCCAAAAAGTGTATTTAACTTAAAGGATGCCATAAACTATCAGGAAGATGCCATCGTCAGCAGAGAAATCATCAGCAAAGACATCGGCACGGTAACCTGTTTTGCTTTTGCCAAGGGGCAGGGGCTGAGCGAGCACACCGCTCCCTATGATGCTCTCGTGTACGTTTTCGACGGCGAAGTGGAAATCCATATTGCCGGGAAGCCGCATTTTCTGAAAGAGGGCGAAATGATTATCATGCCGGCCAATAAGCCGCATGCTTTAAAGGCTTTGGAAAGATTCAAGATGCTCTTGATCATGATCAGGGCTTAAAAGGCAGCGGAGAGAAGGTGCCTTTCATGGATTGCACAATCGTGTCCGGCTATATTCCCGGCGCCATCGGCAGAGTGGCGGAGCTGCATGGCTTATATTATCACGATAACTGGGATTTCGGCGTTTTTTTTGAAGCAAAAATGGCCATAGAACTTTCCCAGTTCCTGCAATCATACCATCCTGACCGCGACGGTTTCTGGCTTGCGCTGTGCGGCGGCAGGATAATCGGATCAATTGCCATCGTCGGAGAAGAACCCGACGCGGGGGTCGGGCGCTTACGCTGGTTTGTTCTGGACCCGGCTTACCAGGGCCGGGGCGTGGGCGGGCTGCTTATGGACAAGGCGATGGCGTTTTGCCGGAAGGCTGGCTTCCGCAGAGTTTATCTGACGACTTTTGCCGGACTTGACGCCGCCCGTCATCTTTATGAGAGGGCCGGTTTCCGGCTTGCCGAGGAGCAGGAAGGCAGCCACTGGGGTAAAACTGTTCCGGAGCAAATATTCGAACTGATTTTGCGCTGACGTAATTGTCTTTTGCTTCTGAACAGCGGTTGGAATCAATGGCCACAGGTTGAGCAGCTTGAGGAGTGGCATGAACCGCACGAACAGTCCGGGCCCTCGTAAGTGCTGGCGCTTTCCGAACCCGAAGAGGAATTTTTTCCGTACCCGAAGCGGGACATCATTTTGCTTACTTTTTTAGAGTTGCATTTCGGACAGACCGCGTTGGCCTTTTCGCTCATGCTCATGGTGACAATTTCAAATTGTTTTCCGCACTTACCGCATTGATATTCGTATATAGGCATAACGAAACATCCTTATATTTTTTTGTGAATTTAGAGCTTATGGGTAGAAATGTCAATACCTTCCCGGCAGTTCTTTGATAAAAGAAGGTATAAAGAGGTAAAATCAAAGCGAATAATTAAGAAGAGAAAATCAAAGGAGAGAGAAATTATGTATCGTTTCAGTATTGTTGCCGTTGCCGTATTTTTTATGGTGGCTTCCGCGAGTGCAGTGTTGTGGACGACGGTGGTGCAGGCAGAGGAAACAACCATCGAACAGACTTTTGCCAAGGCCAAAAATGATTATCTGGGGAAAAATATTAGTTCCGCAGCGGAACAAATCCGCAAGAGTGTAAAGTATCTGGAAAATGAAACGGTAAACGCTTCGGATAAAGGTAAACAGAAACTGGCGGCGGCGGCCGGGGAATTGGAAAAACTGGCGGCTGATATGGAAAAAGGTTCGGTGAAGTCGGTAAAAAGAATGAATGAAGCCTTTGCCCGTGCCTATCACGCGCTGGCGGCCAATGAGCACCTCAAGTCAACGGAATCCTGGGCGAAGAAAGAAACGGCCAAGGCCGGGTCGGCCCTGGATGCGGCGGCCAAATATCTGGAAAAGAGCTTTGCCTGGGCCGGTAAGAAAATTGAAGCAAAAACAGGCACTGTAATCAGAAAATCGCAGGATATTTCGCGGAAATTGACGGAAAAAGGTGACGCAGTGGCGGAAGAAATCGGCAGAGGGCTGCAGGATGCGGGCAATGAAATTGAGAGATTCGGGAAAAGAATTTCCCCCAAATAAAAGACGGGATAGGATGGCAAAAGCGCAAGGTAGGCGGCGGAATTCTTATTCCGGCCGGGTCTATTACCAAACTTTAATCGCTCTGCATGTATTGAAGAATCTGATTATGCTGTTTTGGCGAAAACTGTTGATTTTCTGGCAGATTTTAAACGGCGCAAACTGTTATCGCGGCGCGGCGTATGATGGAAAGTGTTCATCTGGAAATCAGCTGGCGGTAAAACCGATTTTCTGCCGGAGCCATTTCAGCGGAAAAAGCATGGATACTTTTTGCTGGTATGCGCGGTAGGCGTCGCCGAATTCCCGGATAAGTTTTCTTTCTTCGAGCAGCGTGCCGATGAAGACATAGATGCTTAGGATGATGTTGGTGATGAGAGTTCCCGTATCCAGGTCATCCGACCAGAGAAGAGGAAAAATTCCGGCGTAAAAGGGATGACGCACTATGCCCAGAATCCCGTGGTCCGAAAGTCTGCCGGTTTTGTTCATCAGCATGTTTTTGGAGCCTTCTTTAATCTGGGCCCAGCCGATAAAGTGGGAAAAGCTGTAATGCCGTGCGCCGGTGATAAAAAGAAAAATACCCGTGAGGAGGAGCAGATATTTCAAAGGCAGCAGGAAGCCGTCCCAGCGGAAGAACGGGTCTTCCCTGATGGACAGCGAATAAGCTGCAACCGGAATCAGCATAACGACCGAAAAGATATTGAAAAGAAATCGGTGGTAACGATAAAAGCTGCCGGTTTTGCGCTGAATGAAGCGTGTGAAAGTGGTGGAAATGAGCGCGCTGTGGAGCACGCAAAAGCCGATCCATAAAGTTGCCAGAATAAAGTATTTCATGGCACCCCGCCGGCCGAAGCCGGTTCACGGTAGATTATTTCAAGGCCTGTTTTTTTACGAAGCACTGTTTCTTAAATCAGGCGCTTTAGTTTCTATCTTCCGGGAACAACGATACGGGAAGCTTCCTCTCGTTCCATCTTCTGCGCTTCGGCAATCATGGCCTGAACTGTTTTTTCTATTGCTTCGGGCAGCCTGGCCGCCGCATCGCCGAGATTCTTTGCTCCTTCGATTAAACACTGAACCGGTATCGCTCCGTTGGGGGAAATCAGCTGAGTCATTCCGGTAAAAAGTATTTCCCGCTTTTCGTCGATGGAACCGTCTACCTTCACGGGCGTGAGGCGGCGGATGGTGACATGCGTCAGATCAGTGAATGCCTCTTCGCGGTAAAGATTATCGGGATTTATTTTAATGTTTGTTATTCTGGTTTCGTCTGCGCTCATAAATTGTTTCCTCCTGGGTAGGTCTTTTTTGTCTGCTCAGCTGAAAGAGGGGAATTTTTATGTTCAACTGTCTTTTGGGGAGAGCATTGCCTGCTTCCGTACACTGAAAAGGCCGAATGGTCAAATGATATCAGCGCCCGCTGCTGGTTGAAAATGGCCGAATGGCGGCAATTCCTCCCGGCAGGTGCGCATTTTCAAAGCGCAAAAGCGGTATTAAATAAGACTAAGCGCTGCTTCGATCTCGCGGCAGACAGCCTCACTGTCGCTGGTGCGTCTGGTTTCAAGCGCAGCTTTGGCTTTTTCCCCGCCAAGCCTGCCGAGCGACCATGCGCACATGCCGCGCACCATTTCCGCGGAATTTTCCCCCAACGCGGCAATCAGGTAAGGAAGATAATCGCGATCGGAGCTGTTGCCCATGGCGCGGGCGGCATTCATCTGCCATTTTGCCTTGTTTTTTCTCGAGATGTAAAAGCAGAGCGGCCATATTTTTTCGGCGTAATATTCATCCGTCATTGTCAGCAGCTGCTCCAGGCGGAAATTGCCGGCTCGGGCTTCCAGCGGTTCATTGACGGGGAGATGCTGATTTTCATAGGCGGCATTGCGGGGACACACCTGCTGGCAGCGATCACAGCCGTATACCCAGCCGCCCATGGGCTCCCGCAGTGCAGCGTGTGTTATTCCGCTACCGTAATATGAATTGTAGGCAATGCAGAGATGCGGATTCATTTTCCCCGGAGCATAAATCGCCTTGGTCGGGCAGGCGGCGATGCAGGCATTACGGCACCAGTCCGGGCATTTGTAGGCAATGGTCGGTTCATCCGGCTCGAGCTCTTTGTCAATAACCAGCGGCATAATTTCTATCCAGGACGCTCCGCGCATAATCCTGTTCGCATAGGCAAAGCAGTTTTTGCCGTAATTGGCGACCCCGGCGGTTGCTGCCGCCATCCGGGCAGGCATTTCCTGATCAAGGTAAAAACGAATCCCTTCGTTTTTGAGAAAATGAAAATAGGCGACAATCCGCAGGTATTCTTCCTTTTTTTCCTTTCTCTCGTCCACCTGATAGCAGCGCCCGATTCTTCCTATAAGCTGTCGGGGAAAGAGATATTTATGATAGTTGCGAACTAACACAACCAGCGATTTTGCCCAGGGATGTTTCCGGGTAATATCGGCTCCCCGGCGCACATCAAAACTGGCGGTGATGGTAAATCCGTACATCTCGGGCGGCCGGGAGGCGATTTCCCGGATGTAGAGGTCCATTGGCTTTGCTACGGCAAAACCAACGTCGGCAAAACCGATTTCCAGCGCCTTTTCCCGCAGTCGTTTTTTCATGTCCTGCCTCCCGCAACAGGATCGGATGCTCGATTAAAGTTCTGCCGATCCGCTGCTGCTGATCTGCTGAATACCTTTCTTATTCAATAGCCCGATCAATATTTCCTGGTTCTTTTTATCCAAATTGCGGTAGTTAACCATAATAATGTTCTTCATTTTTCCCTCCGGTGCTTTATCGCTCTTCAATTGAAGGACAAGCTGTCTGTCTTCCTTCAGCGACCATGATTTTATTTCCGCGTAGGCCACATCTTTTTTTGCAGCGTTTCCGGATCGGAAATGTATCAAATCGTCCGTCAGGATAATCACCGGCGTGACGAACATATAGATGGCCGCGATCAGCATCAGCAAACCTAAAACAACTGCAAGAATCCCCGTCTGGCGCATTTCCGGTATTTCTATATATTGTAAGCCGATGAATAGGCAGATGACCGCAACCAGAAAGGAAACATATGTATGTTTTTTGATTTGATGTATTTTGATCCCCTGAGCCGCCATTACAACATCCTTGCGCAATTTACGATAGTGCCTGAAGCATGTTTGTCGCTAAATAGTATTTATTTAAATCAAAATGCAAGGTTTTTTCGAAAATGATTTTTTGAACAAGGACATGGCCGCCGGCAGCAGGTTTTAAAATTTGCCGGTTCCGCAATTATTTTTGATCAAAAAGACAGCAACTGGTGATGAAGCAATTATCCCCCGTGGATTTCTAATGCTCCGGTTAACGGTGTACACCGCGGCTTAGGCTGTCCTCTCAGCAGCATCCGCTTTTTCCTGTATCGTCAGAATCGATGGAGCAACAGCAGTCGCCGCCTTTTCTTCCCAGCAGGGAATTGATCACGGCAGTGGCACAGCCGACGCCGGACTGTACGGTAATTGCGCCGGCAGGGCAATTGCGGCGGCACGCTCCGCATTCCATACAGGCATCGCGATTCTGGATGAAGGCCGCGGAATTATTCATTTTTAATACTCCGTGCGGGCATACTTCCAGGCACATTCCGCAACCCGTGCATTTTCCTTCATCAAGGCGCAAGGTTACGACATTTTTGAGATAGACTAAATTAATCATGTAAATTACTCCCCAGCAATCAATCGCGAAGCAAACCATACCACAATACCCGCCGCACCGGCGGCTATCTGAACCGGCAGGGCCCAGTGCATTTCGCGTTTTACTCCCGAAAGCGACGTATAAGTGGAACATCCGGTGAAATTCATCGCCAGATAACCGGATACGGCCGGGATTATCAGAAACCAGGCGGCAGCTTCAGCCCGTCCGCTCCAGAGCTGCATATTGCTGCCGCGCAGATAAAGCAAAAAAAAGGCGATAACAAAACCCAGAAAAAACCCTTTTACGGAAAAGGCGCGGCCGGGCAGATAAGGCAGCAGAAGAGGATTGAGCACGGTCCCGCCTATTACCGCGCTCAGCAGTGCTGTGACGGCAAACAAACCGTGACTTGCGGCATTGGCGCCGAAACTGCCGGATCCAGCGATACCTCCGAGGAAGAGAAAAACAGGGGCGATGATCAAAAATGCTTTCATCGCCTCAACGAATTCGATGGGAATCAAAACCGCTCGGTCTTTTAAGGGAAAAGTCATTATGCGCATGGCGGCTGTTGCTTTCATTCCGGCAGCGAGATATGCCGGCAGATCTTCTGCACGAATCGGTCCGTAATTTACCCGAAATCCGGAAAATTTTTTTACAGAATGGGCGGCAATTCCCGGGGCTCCCAGCTGCGGCAGAATGAGATTTCTGTGGCTCACGATGTTTTGCAGTCCGCTTGCGGCTATTCTTCTGATTAGTTCCTCCGTGCCGAAAGTGCCTTTGCCGGCAGCGCACCAGACATTGATGCCTTTAGTATCCAGCACCAGAATCCAGGCGTTAAGTCCGGGAAGTCCGCCGCGCAGACGGTCAAAACTCATTTTATAATTGGCGGTAACGAGCACCGGCGAACTTGTATCGGGATTGCCGAGGGCATAAAGACCGGGATCGACCTTATAATTCATTCTATCGATGCCCAGGCGAGCTTTGACAGAGCCCCAACGATCCCGTCGGGTCAGGACGGGCTGAACCTGCGGCACATTACCGGCCTTGGTAGGGATTGTTCCAGTGATGAACGGTTGATCCAGCCGGGGTGTTGCGCCGGTGACGTCATTTTTAACTGCGTTGCAGCATGGTTCATCCTGAAAAATTGGTAATTTTATTGCGGACGGAGCGTGTAAACCGTTTTTATTTTTATCCATAAAATCCTTCTAGCTGCAGCAAGTATATCCGTTTGCTGAGTTCTTTATCGCATTGATAAAAATTTTCGTTGCGTTCAAAACATCGTCTATTCTTTGTTCGGAAATATTCTTTGTTATTCTTTTCAAGAAATCCGCCAGGCATAAGGAGACGTTCCGGTGAATTTTTTTACCGGCGGCGGTCAAAACTAGCGTTGCCGCCCGGGAATCATGCTGCGCTCTTTCTTTTTTCAAAAGTCCGCTTTGAATCAGCGGCTTGACCAATCTTGTTGTTGTGCTTTTTTTCACGGAAAGAATAATGTGAAGGTCAGTCATATTCATCTCTTTTTCTTTCGCTATGGCATCGAGAATCAAAAACTGATGAAAAGTTACGCCTTCGCAAAAAGCTATATCCTGGCGGCAACAGCGCGTTATCTGGGCCATTCCCATAAATATTTCCAGTAATTCGGAATTATGCTCGTTTGTTTTTGTCATTATTGTTGTATAATACAACTATATTTACCGTTGTCAAGATGGAAAATGGAAATTGTTATGCCGGTGCCCGACAGTGCATTGCTGCGATTTTTTCCTGCAGCTTACGTCATAAACAGGTCTGGTATCGGTAGTGTATTCATGAATACACAAAATGAACAAAAAAAGTTATTGACAGGGTCCATCTATTTGGCTATATGGCCAAATAGCATAACGGAGGATAGGCATGAAAGATTTTATGAAAAGGCGGTACGAAGCGCGGGCGAAAATAATCAAGGCGATATCGCACCCGAGCAGGCTTTTCATTATTGAGGAGCTTGGCAAGGGGGAGCAATGTGTCAATGATCTTACGGCGATGATCGGTGCCGATACTTCTACGGTGTCCAAACATTTGAGCGTTTTAAAGAATGCCGGGCTTGTGGCCGTAGAAAAGAGGGGCAACGCAATTTTTTATACCTTGCGCGTTCCCTGTATCATGCAGTTCATCGATTGCGTGGAAGATGTCCTCTCCTCGCATGCCCGGGAACATCTGGAAATTCTGAAGTGCTGTAAAAAATAAAGGGAGGAAGATATGAAAATTGAAATATTGGGGACCGGCTGTGCCAAATGCCATAAGCTGGAAGAAATGGTTAAAAAAGTCTTGCATGATTCAAAAACGGACGCCGAAGTAAACAAAATCCAGGATATTAAGAAGATCATGAGTTACGGCGTCATGATGACGCCGGCACTGGTTATTGACAATGACGTCAAAATTGCCGGTAAAATGCCGACGGAGGAACAAATTAAAAGCTGGCTGACTGGAAGTTAAGTTTATCCGGTGGCTTCTTTGTTTCTTGGAAAGGGGGATAAATTATGGCTGAATGCTGCGGAACAAGAGCGAAATTGATTTATGCATGCTCGGGTGCGGCGGATGTGGGCGAGATTGCCGACCGGGTAGTGCGCAAATTGCGTAAACAAGGGAATTTTTTGATGACATGTCTGGCCGGGATCGGAGCCGGTTTGTCGGGGTATGTGCAGTCGGCAAAAGGCGCCGAACAAAATATTACTATTGACGGTTGCCCGGTTGCCTGCGCCAGAAAAACATTAGAGAGGATAGGCGTAACACCGACATCATATATCTTGACGGAGTTGGGGTTGGTTAAAGACAAAACGGCGGTTACGGAGACGGTGGTTAATGAAATATGCGAAAAAATCAAGAATAGCGGTAATGCCAAACCAGCAAGCAAGTCAACGATATCCAATTGCTGTTCTTAAGGAGATAAATGCAAACGCGTTCAGTGTTATTTGTGACCTTTACATTGCTAACCGTTTTTACTCTTTTATTTAGCGTTACTTACTCCAAGTTTGCTTTCGCTAAGGAGAAAACCGATGAATACAAGGCGCAGAAATTGAGCAGTGCCGCGGTCACGTTGGTGGAAATCGGCTCGGTCAACAGTATTCACTGCCGTG
>CAYYBK010000036.1:0-12575 GCA_964470015.1 uncultured Syntrophales bacterium | reverse complement strand
GGGTCCCTTGTTCTGCCTGCGTGCGTAAACTATGTTTATCTTTTTACCTTTTTCAGGAACTCACTGTAGATTTTCTTCCCTTCGGCCGGTGCTGTTTTCAGCCAATCCTCGCGAATGCTTTCCGTAATCTTTTCCAGATCGGCGATAAGCTTCTTGTCGGCGGCAACAGTGACGATTCCGTTTTTATTGGAGATGGCTTCCTGTTCCTTATCAATTTTAGGTACGTTTTCCCACATTTCTTTTTCCAGTTCTTTAGCAACCTTCAGAAGGGCTTCCTGCTGGTCTTTGGGGAGTTTCTTGAATGATTTGAGGTTTACCGTAACCATATCAGTCGCGATGGTAATGTTGAGGGGCGCATAATATTGAAGAACTTCCCAGAATTTTGCATCGACAGCCGTAGGTGTGGAAGTCATGACGGAATCAATAAGACCTGTCTGCAGCGATGTATAAACTTCACTGAAAGGCAGCGCGTGAGGTGTAGCACCGACCGCATTCATAACCAGGGCGCCGTTCTTGTCATAGGTGCGTGTTTTTAGGCCTTTCATCTCCTCTAGGGTGGTAATCTTTTTCTTGGTCCATAATCCGGCACCGGGCCAGGGAGCTATATAAAGTATTTTTTGGCCCCATTTTTTTTCTGCGGCTTTATCAAAATGAGGGCGGCAAATATCGAGCAGCAAACGCAGTTCCTGAAAATCACGTACCAGGAAAGGCAGGGTTACAATCTGGAAAATCTTTTCATCGCCGGCTACTCCGCTGATCAGCATGTCGGAAATAGGAACAAGGCCGTCGCGTACTGTTTTCAGCAGTTCTGGCCCCTTGTATCCCAAGGCGCCGCCTGTATGCACAACTATTTCCAGTTCACTGTTGGTGGCTTTTTTTACCCTGTCGGCAAAATCATTCAGGCCTATGCTATGATGATTTTTGGGGGGCCATACGGAATTGGCGTTCCAGCTTGTTTTGGCCAGAACAGGTGAGGCAACCAAAATTACTGTTAATAAAACCAGTGCTAAAATAGTCCAGATTTTCTTCATAATTTTCGCTCCTTTTTGGATGATTTTAAAAATTGTTTTATCTTTCCCGCCGATAAAATTACCGGGATTGTCCCGGATTTTTCTTTAGAAAAGATAATTTTCACTATAACAATGTGCCAAAATCAAACTCACAAACGTTGCTTTTCGACGGGCGGAGTATAGGCCAAGAGGTTTTGTATGTCAATGAAAAAGAGGGCTTGTCCATGTGTCATTCGGATACATAAAGAGAACCTTTGTGCGTAACAATGATGAGCTGGAGTATATTGCCTTGACCAATAAACTGTTTTCCATTATAAGCGCAATTCGTTTAAACAAATTAAAAATTTGTGGGAGGGTAATATGAAGATAATTCTATTGGGGGCTCCCGGAGCGGGAAAGGGCACAGTAGCAAAACTATTGAACGAATTTGACGGGTCTGTACAAATATCCACCGGAGATATTTTACGGGCAGCGGTTAAAGAAGGTTCCGCTTTAGGTAAAAAAGCCAAGTCGTATATGGATAGGGGGGATCTTGTTCCCGATTCTTTGATTATGGAAATAATGGAAGCGCGGTTGCAGGAAGCGGACTGTCGCAAGGGATTTATTCTGGATGGATTTCCCCGGACGATTCCTCAGGCCGAAGAGCTGAAGAAGCTTCTCGTGAAACTGAAAATCAAGCTGGATTTTGTAGTCAATCTCGATGTCCCCCGTGATATTATTTTAGATCGGTTGACGACGAGAAGAACTTGTTCCAATTCTTCCTGTCAGGAGATTTATAATGTTAAAAGCAATCCTCCGGCCGCCGGTAATAAATGCCGGAAATGCGGCAGCACTGTCATCCAGCGTGCCGACGAAACGGAGGAAGCAATCAGCAACCGTTTGGAAACATATAATAAAAAGACGGCTCCGCTGATCGGTTTTTATGAAAAAGAGGGCATGCTGAAGAATTTCCTGTCACTGAGTTCCAAAGATACTGTTGACGCGATAAAAAAAGCACTGGAATGACCATTCCCTGTTGTTTTATGGAGCCGTTATGATTGAGTATGCTGAAGAACTCAATCCCGAGCAGTATCGAGTTGTTATGGAAGAGGGCGGTCCGCTTCTTGTTTTGGCCGGTGCCGGAAGCGGCAAAACCCGCACATTGACCTATCGCGTCGCCCGCTTGCTGGAAGACGGCGTTTCTCCGGAAAGAATTCTGTTGGCAACGTTCACCAACAAGGCTGCCCGTTCCATGCTGAACAGAGTGGATATGTTGCTCAATTCCTATACGGGCAAAATTCTTGGCGGCACGTTTCACCATATTGCCCATATTATTTTAAGAAATTATGCTTTTCGCCTCGGTTATAAAAGTAATTTCTCTATTTTGGACAGTGAAGATGCGCGGCAGCTCATTTCCACCTGCATGGCCGAGTTAAAAATTGATCCCAAATTATCCAAATTTCCCAAGAGCAATATTGTTGCCGAAATTATCAGCCTGTCCCTGAATACACAAACTGCACTGGAAGAATTACTGCAAAATCGCTACCCTTTCTTTCTCCATCTGGTGGATGAAATCAATCAGATTGCCTGTCTTTTTATACAAAAGAAAAAAGATCTTTCCCTCATGGACTTCGATGATCTCCTTTGCAATTGCCGTTTACTGCTTGTGGATAATCAGGATATATTGGAAAAACTTTCCGCGAGGTTCGAGCATATTCTGGTTGATGAATACCAGGATACAAATATTATACAGGCGGATATAGTAGATCTTCTGGCAGCGACACATCGAAATTTAATGGTTGTCGGTGATGATTCCCAAAGCATTTATTCTTTCCGCGGGGCGAATTTCGCCAATATCATAAATTTCCCCGCGCGTTATAAAGATTGCAAGATTTTCAAACTGGAAACAAACTACCGCAGCACTCCAGAGATATTGCATCTGGCAAATTTAAGCATTGTAAATAACGAGGGACAATTCCCCAAAAGATTGCGGGCGGTGCGGGCCAAGGGTGTGCGACCGGTAATCGTGTCGGCCCAGAATGTGGTCAAACAGGCCGACTTCGTTGCTCAGCGCATCATGGAACTGCACCGTGCCGGTGTGCCGTTGCAGGAAATGGCGGTTCTTTACCGCGCGCACTATCATTCCATGGAGCTGCAGATGGAATTAGTGCGGCGTGACATTCCGTTTGACATCCGCTCCGGCATCCGCTTTTTTGAACAGGCGCATATCAAGGACGTAACCGCCTATATGCGCATTTTGGTCAATTCCGGTGATGAACTGGCCTGGCGTCGTCTTTTCCTGATGTATCCTAAAATCGGCAAGATGACGGTGGAAAAGTTGTGGAAATATTTGGCTAAAGAAAAGAATCCGCTGGAAGCAGTTTTCAGCAGCGAGTTCATAAAAATTACACCGAAGCAGGCAAGACAAGGGATGGAAACATGTCTGGCAACTATTGAATCATTAATGCGCCTGCCTTCGCAGGATCAGATTCCGGAAAAGATAATAGAGATTTTGTTGAACGAACACGGTTACCGCAGTTACCTGCAGGATAATTATTCCGACGCGGCGGCAAGGGAGGAGGATTTACTTCAGCTTAGTAATTTTTCAGCTAGATTTACGACGATGGCTGATTTCCTAAACGAACTGGCTTTGCTGACGAATATGGCCGGTGAGGGAAATCCGGCTGAGGATAATAGAGACGATAAGGTTATCTTAAGTACGATTCATCAGGCTAAAGGTTTGGAGTGGTCGTATGTATTCCTCATTTGGTGTGCTGAAGGGATGATCCCTTTGCAAAGGGCGTTAAAAGAGCAGGGAGGCGAAGCAGAAGAAAGAAGACTTTTCTATGTTGCCGTAACCCGTGCAAAAGACCAGCTCTACCTAACTTTCCCGATCATTGATTATGCACGATCATCCGGCGCGCTTAGCCTTTCTCCGTCCCGCTTCATCAGCGAGATAGCACCCAAGTCCACTGCAGATGAAATGCGCCCGTTTGAACATTGGACATTGTATGATGAATATTGACGTCCGGCAAAATGCTGCGACTTCCCGTAAGTATTGAATGGGTAGTGTAAAATCAAATTATTTTTTTCTTGCATTTGCGATCCGAACCGTGTTAGGGAAATCAAGCGGTGATTTAAAAGTAAATTGCTCCGCTTAATAAATGTGCTAAAGCACTCAATAATCAATTAACAATTCAATTGAATCCGTGCTTTGGCGCGGGTTTTTTTTGGCCATTTCACCCGCAGATAAAAAAATACCCTGAAGGAGAATGATTGCATGCAGATTTCATCGGAAAGCGTCAAAATCGGTCATCCTGATCTTGTTGCGGATATCATTGCCGCCAATGTTATTGCAGCGATATTGGATGAAGAAAAAAAACAGAAGTTGACTCTGGCTAATATGCCGCACTGCGGCATCGAAGTGTTTTTGGGAAAGGGAGTATGCATGATCGGTGGTGAAGTTCGTTCCCGGGTTTACGTCGATATCGATAAAATCGCCAGGGATTCCGTTCTGGAAATTGGCTATAACCACGCGGCGGTAGGGCTGAACGGAAACCTGATGGGAGTGCTCAATGCAATAATTCCGCAATCGGAGGATATCAATCAGGGCACCAGCTGTCTCTTGAACAAGGACCGGGAGATCGGTGCCGGCGATCAGGGGATTATGTATGGTTTTGCCTGTGACGAAACACCGGAACTCCTGCCGCTGCCTTATGTGCTGGTGAATAAAATGATGCGGGCCTTCGAATTCTGCCAGGATCCGATTTTTGCACCGGACGGAAAAGGACAGGTTTCTGTAGATTACGATACAAAAACGGGACGGCCGCTGCGCGTGGCAAAAGTACTGATGTCCAATTCTATAGACTACCGGTATGTCAAAGGTGATCGGGCTAAAGTTCGCGAAAAAGCAAAAAAAATTGCTTTTGGCTGCCTCAAGGATTTCATAGATAAAAAGACTGAATTCTGATTTAATCCGACCGGCGAATGGAACGCCGTTAATTCCTGCAGTGCCGCCGATTCCGGGGTTACGGGAAGAAAGCTGGTCGTGCAATTTTACGGTGGTTATCCGGGAGCGCAGCTGGGCGGGGGAGCCGTTGTCAATAAAACGCCGGAAAAGGTAGATTGTTCCGCGGCATTCGGCAGCCGTTATGTTGCCAAAAATATCTTGGCTGCCGGGCTGGCTGCGAAATGTTCCGTCCAGCTTGCTTATGCCATCGGCATTGCCCAGCCTTTTTCCATATATGTCAATACATTCGGCACAGGTAGAATTCCGGATGAACGACTGGGAAAAATCATTCAGGATAAATTTGATTTGACACCGGAAGGAATGATTGAAAAATTTGATCTGTTGAATGCAAATATTTACCGTAAAATTCCCCGTACTTTCTTCCTTGATGATTATCGCTGGGAAAAGACCGATATGGTAAAGGACTTATTGAAGGCGGCTAAATAAAACTTCGTCCCCGTCCTTTGGCCGGGCTTTTGCTGATTGTTGACTATGTTTCGATGTAATGGAAAAATGCGAGCTTTCCGGCGGGAAGCTCGCATTTTCATTTTCGTGCGGATTAGAGAAAGTTAAATCAGTGCCGGCCGTATCTTGCCGTGCTTTTTGCTTTTTCGTATTCGGCGCGCAGGGCGATTTGATCCGTGTCGTTCATGTTTTCGGCTCTTTTCACCCAGTCTTCAAACTGAATATCAATGCCGAAGATGCCGACCATTTGGTCTTTATCGTCAACGATAGGCGCGGAAACGGTAAAGCACAGCACACCGGTCATCTTCGATATGAAGAAGTCGGTGACGTGCACTTTACCCGTCTGCAGCGGCTTGATAAACCATTCGCGGTCGGATTGATCGGTGCCGACGCCATAATTCTCATATTTAGCCCGGTCTGCAATACTGGTAATATTTTTCGTTGTCTTCCGGCCGTTCATATCCACTATATAGGCAAACTGAATGGAAGGATGCTCTTCGACGAATTTCTGCATCAGCGGTTCCTGCACTTCGGGGTTCATGCCTTTCATTTCCGGATATTCGATAATCTTGTTCACCGCATCGACGGCTGCTTTTTCCGCCGCGAATTTGATCTTTTCGAGTTCGGACATGAATAATTCGGGCAGATATTTGCGCGCTTTTTTCTCCAATTCATCCGGCGAAATAGTCGTCTGCCGGCCGGAATCGTATTGTTCGGCGATCCATTTATTGATCTTGGAAATGCCGGGATGTCTTTTATCTACGGCATTGTCACCCTTGAGATTAAAGCGCTGGTTGATCCAGTAAGCAATACCGGCATTGCCTGATTTGTCCGTAACCATCGCCACAATTGGGCGTTTCAATATCTTGTTGGTGTCGAAGATATTGTATATTTCCTCGCACTTGATCAGCCCGTCGGCGTGGACGCCGGCGCGGGTAACATTAAATTCCGATCCGACAAAAGGATAGTTGTGCGGTATTTTCACGCCAATTTCCTTTTCGAAATAGGCGGCGATATCCGTAATCACTGTTGTATCCACTCCGTTTTCATGGCCTTTGAGCGCGATGTATTCCAGAATCAGACCTTCAATGGGCGGATTGCCCGTTCTTTCACCAAGGCCCAGCAGGGTTGAATTGGCGGCGCTGCAGCCGTAAAGCCAGGCGGTGGTGGCGTTGATCATCGCTTTGTGGAAATCGTTATGACCGTGCCATTCCAGAAGTCTTCCGGGTACGCCGGCGTCTTCAATCATGGCGCGGACAAGTTTATCGACGCTGCGGGGCAGGGCGGCACCGGGATATGTTACGCCGTATCCCATTGTATCGCAAAGGCGGATTTTAATATCAATGCCGCTTTCTTCGCGGAGCTTCATGAGCTCGATGGCAAAAGGAATACAAAAACCGTAAATATCTGCTCTGGTGAGATCCTCGAAATGGCAGCGCGGAATGATCCCCAGATCCAGCACCGATTTGACAATACCCAGATAATCGTCCATTGCCTGCGAACGTTTCTTGTTTAGTTTCAAAAAAATATGATAATCGGAGACGGACGTTAGTAATCCCGTTTCTTTTAAGCCGGCTTCCTTGACCAGGCGGATATCTTCTTTGGCTGCGCGAATCCAGCCGGTCATATCCGGATAACGCAATCCGAGTTCGCGGCATTTTTCGACGGCTTCACGGTCCTTTTTACTGTAAAGAAAAAATTCCGTCTGACGAATGACACCATTGGGCCCGCCCAGTTTGCTTAAAAGCTTATATACTTCGACAATCTGCTCTACGGTATAGGGAGGCCTAGACTGCTGGCCGTCGCGGAACGTCGTATCCGTGATGAATATCTCTTCGGCGGGACTGACCGGAATTAACTTGTGATCGAAAACGATTTTGCTTACTTCAGTATAGGGGAAAATGTCCTTGAGCAGATTGGGTTCTTCGATTTCTTTAAGTTCATATTTCCAGAATTTATTGTGTTGCTGGTCGAGCAGTTTCTTTTCCTTGTTCCATTTAACCATTTCTTTTCTCCATTCAATTAATCAAACTATTTTTAATGACAACTCCATTAGTTGTTCGATACTCACGCTGGAAGGCGCATCGGATAGAAGGCAGGCCGCTTTCTGCGTCTTTGGAAAAGCAATTACGTCTCTGATGGATTCGGCATGAGTCATGATCATCGTTAAGCGGTCCAAACCGAAGGCAAGCCCGCCATGCGGTGGGGCGCCGTATTCCAGCGCATCAAGCAGAAACCCGAATTTTATTCGTGCTTCTTCATCGGATAGTCCCAGAGCCTCAAATACCTGCGCCTGAATATCTTTGCGGTGGATACGGATGCTGCCGCCGCCGACTTCCGAACCGTTGAGAACGAGGTCGTAGGCGCGTGCCCGTACCTTGCCGGGGTCGCTTTTCAGCTTGGGTAAATCTTCCAGAAATGGTGAAGTAAAGGGATGATGAGTCGAAACAAAGCGTTTTTCCGCATCGGAGTACTCCATGAGTGGGAACTCCGTAACCCAAGTAAAAGCCAAATCCTCCGGATCGATCAAATTGAGCTTTCTGGCCAAATGCAGTCTTAAATTGCCCAGCGCATCATTAACGATGCGCGGCATGTCCGCAACAAAGAAAATTATATCCCCTTCTTCAAGGCCCAGTGCTTTGCCGATGGCTTGCACTTCTGCCGGCAGCAAAAATTTATAGATCGGCGACGTCCAGTCGGACTTGTTAATTTTAGCCCAGGCCAGCCCTTTAGCGCCGTAAACGGCAACGTAATCTTTCAGCCCGTCCAGGTCTTTCCGGGAAAGGCCGCTCGCCTGCGCTGATTTGATCGCCTTGACGATACCGCCGGATGCGGTAACCTCCCGAAAGAGTTTGAATCCGGAATTCTTTACTATTTCGGTCAGATCAACGAGTTCCATTCCGAAGCGGACGTCGGGATTATCCTTGCCGTAGCGACTGATGGCGTCGCGGTACGTAATTCTCGGCAAGGGCAGATGAATCTCGCGTCCCATGCATTGTTTAAAAACCGCCGCCATCAGACCTTCCATGATCTGCATAATATCTTCTTCGGTAATGAAGGACATTTCCACATCAATCTGGGTAAATTCCGGCTGACGGTCGGCACGTAAATCTTCATCACGGAAGCATTTTACGATTTGATAGTAACGGTCAAAGCCGGAAACCATTAAAAGCTGTTTGAATATCTGCGGCGACTGCGGCAGCGCGTAAAACATGCCCGGGTATATGCGGCTGGGAACAAGGTAATCGCGGGCGCCTTCCGG
Organism: uncultured Syntrophales bacterium; assembly: GCA_964470015.1. Lineage (GTDB taxonomy): Bacteria > Desulfobacterota > Syntrophia > Syntrophales > Smithellaceae > MVRV01. The sequence continues at coordinate 3,850 of CAYYBK010000036.1, read as the reverse complement.
CGTGCTTTTGGTCAGAAAGGGCGTTTCCACTTCGATAAAACCGTTGGCTGCGAAATAATTGCGTGTTGCCTGGGCTAGCCTGCTGCGTAAAAACAGATTCTTCTGCAAGGCGGGGCGTCGTAAATCCAGGTAGCGGTATTTAAGCCGGACATTTTCCGATATATCCGCTTCGTCGAAAGAAAAAGGCGGCGTTTTGGATTCGTTCATGATTTCCAACGCCGAGACGACAACTTCAATCTCGCCCGTTTTCAGTGCCGGATTTTCCATGCCTGCCGGTCTCTTGCGCACGGTTCCCTTGACGCCGAGGACGAATTCACTGCGAATCTTGTGTGCCTGGCCGTGGACGGATTCTCCGGCATCGGGATTGAAAACGACCTGAACGATGCCCTCCCGGTCGCGCAGATCGACAAAAATAACTCCGCCATGATCACGCCGGCGGTGCGCCCATCCCATCAGAACGACATCTTTTCCTGTATCGGAGGCTCTTAAGTCACCGCAGTAATGTGTTCTCTTTAAATCAGTTATGAAAGCAGCCAAAAATATTTACCTTCCTTTGATGATTTTTATTATTTCTTCCTGAAGCTTGTCCAGCGGCAAGCTTTTCTGATCTTTTGTTTTCATATTTCTTATTTGTGCCTGTTTTTCCTCGATTTCCTTATCCCCTAAGATCAATGCGAAGGAGCTGTTCGATTTGTCGGCCCGTTTCATCAGGCTTTTTAGGCTTTTATTGCCGTAATCCATGTCGGCGGCTATGCCGGAGCGGCGCAGTTCATTGACAAGCTTAAATCCGAATTTTTTAGCGCTTTCTCCCAGGGCGGCGATGAACAAGTCCGTACGGAAAACATTTCCTTCATTTTCCGGGAGGCATGTCAGCAGACGTTCAAAACCAACGGCAAAACCTATTCCGGCGATTTCCGGGCCGCCCAGAAAGGCAACCAGACCATCATAACGCCCACCGCCCGCCACGGAATTTTGCGCCCCGAGAGCTCCTGATTTTACTTCGAAAGCTGTTTTGGTGTAATAGTCGAGTCCGCGCACCATCCGGGCATTGATGAGGAAAGAAATGTTAAGCTCGCCGAGCAGAGATTGAACCTGCGAAAAATGGTCGCGGCAATCAATACACAAATAATCGAGAATCCGGGGAGCCCCGCTTATAATGGCGGTACATGAATCAACTTTGCAATCAAAAACGCGGAGCGGGTTGCTATTAATCCGGCGCCGGCAATCAGGGCAGAGTTCGGTTTCACTTCCTTTGAGGAAATCAATGACGGCTCTGGAAAATGCCGGCCGACAGGTGCTGCAGCCCAGCGAGTTGATTTCCAACTGCAGATCTTTCAGCCCGGCGCTTTGCAAAAAATGCATCAGCATGAAGATTATTTCGGCATCGGATTGTGGGTTGTCGTCGCCGAAAAGCTCGACGTCGATCTGGTTGAACTGACGAAAACGACCTTTCTGCGGGCGTTCCCGGCGAAACATTGGACCGATTGTGAATAAACGGGTTACCTGTTCGGCTGCGGACATATTATGTTCGATATAGGCACGAATAACGGAAGCAGTAGCCTCCGGGCGTAACGTCAGACATTCGTCATCGCGGTCGCGAAAAGTGTACATTTCTTTTTCAACGATGTCCGTAGCCTCGCCGATGCTGCGCTTAAACAAGTCAGTTTTTTCCATAATTGGAATACGGATTTCCCGGAAACCAAAAGAAGTGAAGACAAACCGGGCGATGCCCTCCACTTCCTGAAAACGTTGCGCGTCTTCCGGCAGGATATCTTTAAATCCTCGAATTGCTGTAATTTTTTCCATAGTTTACCCAAATAAAAAAAGAATTTCCTAACATAATAAAACATGCTTGGCAATGGGAAAAAAACAGGAAATAACTATCTGCGCCGGGACGCACCGCCCAGAATTGACCCCAGAACTCCACGGACGATTTCCCGTCCGACGGAAGAGCCGAGGCTGCGGGCTACGCTTTTGGCTGCTGTTTGTACCACACCTTCGGATTTACCGCCGCGCGGGCCTGTCTTGCCGAAAAGAATGCCGCTCAATCCGTCCAGCAGACCGCTATTACTGCTGCCGCCGGAAGATGCTGCATTGTCGGCAGACGGTGATGTCCTATCATCAGCCCGTCCTGATGCATTACCGCGCAGTTTTTCGTAAGCGGATTCTCGATCCAATGTCTTCTCATAATGCCCGTAAATTGTGGAGCCTTTTATAATGGCATCACGCTCGGCAGCGGTAAGGGCACCGAGCCGTGAAGCGGGGGCGATAACAAACGCCCGTTCTACTTGCGCCGGAATTCCCCGTTCATCGAGAAAAGAAATAAGTGCTTCACCGACCCCCAGTTCAGTGATGGCCTCCGCTGCTTCAAAGGCCGGATTGGGGCGCATTGTTTCAGCTGCTGCCTTGACGGCTTTCTGGTCACGTGGCGTAAAAGCGTGCAAGGCGTGGGAAACGCGGTTTCCCAGTTGGCCGAGGACCTTTTCTGGCACATCCAAAGGGTTTTGCGTCACAAAATAAACACCCACACCTTTGGAACGGATGAGACGGACCACCTGCTCGATTTTTTCCAGCAATGCTTTCGGCGTATCATTAAAAAGCAGGTGCGCTTCATCAAAGAAAAAAACAAGTTTTGGCTTTTCCAGATCACCGACTTCCGGGAGCTGCTCGAAAAGCTCTGCAAGCATCCAGAGCAGAAATGTGGAATAAATTTTGGGATTATTATAAAGTTTATCGGCGGCAAGGATATTCATTATCCCTCTGCCCGCACCGTCTGTCTGCAGTAAATCCGCTATATCCAGCATCGGTTCGCCGAAAAAACTGTCGCCGCCCTGCTGTTCCACAGTAAGAAGACCGCGTTGAATCGCACCAAGCGAAGCAGCCGATATGTTCCCGTATCCCGTGGTAAATTTCCTGGCGTTGTCACCTACAAACTGGATCATCGCCCGCAAATCTTTTAAATCGAGCAGGAGCAAACCGTTGTCGTCAGCGATCTTGAAGACCAGTTGCAGCACACCGGACTGGGTATCGTTGAGATTGAGCAGTCGTGACAGCATTAGCGGGCCCATGTCGGATACAGTGGCGCGCACCGGATGGCCGGATACGCCGTAAACATCCCAGAATACCGTAGAATTGGCCTGCGGTTTGAAATTATTGATGCCCATTGCCTTCAGCCGGTGCAGCATTTTTTCCGAAACAACACCGGCCGCCGCGATACCGGAAAGGTCTCCCTTTACATCGGCCAGGAAGACTGGAACACCTATAGCGGCAAATGATTCGGCCATTTTTTGCAGGGTGACAGTTTTACCGGTTCCCGTCGCGCCGGTAATCAAGCCGTGCCGGTTGGCGAATTGCGGCAGCAGTGTTATTTCTTTTCCGGAAGACATGGCGATAGTTAACGGTGCGGTCATATAAAATCCTTCATATTCAGTGATTATATTACATTTTTTGCGGTGAAGTATAAGAAGAATGGCTGCTTATGTCAATGTTTAAAATGATTTACCTTCCCGGGCAAACGCTTCGCTGCGCGGATAAGAACTTTCATCTATCCGGTTGCCGCCATGACGGTGTCTAGGCCGGTCGGCAAGCTGATTTGTCTGGGAACTCTGCCAGTTATTATCCCGGTGATCGCAGATGAATGATTTATTTTAATTCACATTGATTTAATTTGAGAACCGGCGGGGCGTCAGTTGGAGCGGTTTTTGATAAAAGTGTCTTTAGCTAAAGAAATTCCATCGGTGCTGAAGGTTATTGCCCCGTCGCGATCAGTGCGCAATAGCGAAATCTGCGTGGCCTTATAGCGCGCTAATGTTAAGGGATGCGGATGACGGAATAAATTGTTTTTCCCGAC
>CAYYBK010000035.1:0-12719 GCA_964470015.1 uncultured Syntrophales bacterium | reverse complement strand
ACATATCCGGGAGCAATAGCGACACAGCGGATTTGTCCGCCCAGTCCTCTTCTCATAAATTCCGCCGTAACAACTTTCGGCATAACCGATACCGCGGCCTTGGTCGAAGAATAATTGATTTGACCGGCCGTGCCCAGGGAACCGGTGGAAGAAATCAGGCAAATAAGTCCCTTGCACTTGTTGTTAATCATCCGTTCGGCACATTCGCGGATGGTCAGAAAAACGCCGGTAATATTGATATCGATAACCATTTTAAACTGATCGAGAGGCATCTTGCTTTTTACTTTTCCCGTTTCCTTATCGGGAGTAACCATCATGCCATCCTTAATGATGCCGGCGCTGGGGACAACCATATTTATTTTGCCGAATTTTTCAATCGCCGTATCAGCAAGTTTGGCGCAATCTTCCTCTTTGGTGACATTGCAAACCACCGTGGCCACTTCACCACCGATGGCTTTAAGCTTCTTTTCGGCATCTTGTAATAAATCCGCTAAAATATCACCGATTACCACTTTACCGCCCTGCTTCACCCAGTATTCCGCTATCGCAAAGCCGATGCCGCGCGCCCCGCCCGTGATAACTGCTACAGAATCTTTAATTTCCAACATAATCATTTCTCCTCATTTATTTTTCGGCTGTATTATCATTTTTATCTTTGTTATTCAAGTATTAGATGGGTAACTCCCCTTCTTCGGATACCGGAAAATAAGTCCGGCAGGGGGCCGGTCATTTGCCAGACAACGGCTCTCCTGCCGGGGATGATGCTCTTAAGTTCCCCCATGCCTTGATCCTATCCGAACAAGTATTTCAGCGCTTCTTCTTCCGTGGCATAAATATTGGGGGGCAGCCGACGCAATTTGAACGCGTCCGCGAAACGATTTCTGGCTTCCGCGTTAGCGTTGTATCGGGCTGATTTGCTGTAATATGTCTCGATAATGTCTTTACTTAAGGAGAGATAAGCATCGAAAAACTGGTCGCTTACCTTAAAGGCATTATAATTGACGATAGCGTTAACTTTTTTCCCGATAGCCATACAGAAATCTTTTAAAATCTTTTTAAGGTTTTCGACGTCTTCCAGAGAATCAATCTCCAGGCCATTGAAGTTCAGACGCAACAAATTCCGGGCTTTATCGTAACTCACCCTGGTTTTCAGGTCTTTAATCAAAAATTCGTTGTGAATTCCCATGCGAGCTTCCTGGAAGAGCCGCAGGTCCATCGGCGTCAATTTTCTTATTACCGGCGGGAATTCCATTTGTGCCAGAATATCCTTCTCCAAATCGATGCCCGGAGCAATCTCGATCAATTCCAGTCGGCCGTCGATCAGCTTGAAGGCGCAACGTTCCGTAATGTAAAAAACTTCCTGTCCCTGGGGGCCTGCAAATTGCGAACAAAAAGTAATTTGATCGCAATCATTAACGAATTTCTTGACCCGGCCTTCTTTGACAATCTCCATCCGGCCGCCTTTAACGGCGACTTCAATCCCGACACTGGTAAAGGTGCCGACAAAGAGCACTCTTTTAGAATTCTGGCTGATATCGATGAAGCCCCCGCAACCGGCCACACGATTCCCGAACTTGTGAGCATTGACATCGCCTTTGGCGTTGACCTGGGCAAAACCAAGACAGGTGAGATCGAGTCCCCCGCCGTCATAAAAATCGAACTGGTCGGGCATCGGAATCACCGCTTCCGGATTAACGGAGGCACCGAAATCAAGCCCTCCCAGCGGCATTCCGCCGATGATTCCGGGTTCGACGGTCATGGTCAGGTAATTCAAAATATTTTCTTCATTGGCTACTGCGGCAACGGCCTCCGGATAGCCGATGCCGAGATTGATAACATCATAAGGCTTAAGTTCGAGATTGGCACGCCGCGCGATCACTTTACGCTCGTCGAGGGGCAAGGTTTGAAAAGAAGTCATCGGCACCCGAATTTCACCGCACAATTCCGGCCGGTATTGCGTGGCGAAGGTCTGCATGTGCCGTTCCGGGGGGGCCACAACAACATAATCCACCATGATTCCGGGAACGATGACCGTGTGTGGATGAAGGCTTTCAGGGTTGGCGATGCGTTCCACCTGCGCGATGACAATTCCGCCGGAATTGCGCGCCGCCATCGCCATTGCCAGAGAGTCTACAGTCAGCACCTCTCTTTCCATGGACAAATTGCCGCGCGTATCGGCTGTTGTGCCGCGGATAAAGACGCAGTTCACGGGGAAAGATTTCATAAACAACCATTCCTCCCCGGCGATTTTGATTATTTCGACGATGTCATTTGCAGCTTTTGGGCTGATCTTGCCTCCTTCATTCCGGGGATCAACGAATGTTCCCAATCCTACCTTGCTGAATACTCCGGGACGGCGCGCGGCGACGGTGCGATAAAAATTGGTCAGAATGCCCTGCGGCAGGTTGTAGGCTTCGAAATCGTTCTGAAGGGCAAGCTTGCCGATCATCGGAACGAGCCCGTAATGGCCGGAAATTATTCTTTTGAACATTCCTTCGTGGGCGATACGATTAATCCCGCGGGTAGCGGCATCCCCGGGGCCCGAGGAATGAATGAGGGTAATGTTTTTCGGACCGCCTGTTTCCAGATAACGCTTCTCCAGTGCCAGATAGAGATCGTCGGCCGTGCCACAGCCAAGAAATCCCTCGGCCCCCAGAACCCAGCCGTCACGGACCATATTAACGGCTACATCAGCTGTTATTATTTTATTGCGTTTCATACAAGTTCCTCACATTTATTTTGAAGATGTCCCCTTCAGTAGCAATTAATCCACAAAATTCGCCGGAGCAGTAATCAGTTCCGGGAAAATGATACACAGGGCCATTCCCAGAACGATAAGAATTACAAACGGAATGACGCTGCGGTAAATTTGCGCTGTTGACAAATCCTTGGCGGCAATGCCTTTCATAAAGAAAAGCGCATAGCCGAAGGGCGGTGTCAAAAAAGATGACTGGAGATTAACGGCTGTCATCACGACAAACCAGAGGGGGTCGAAACCAAGTTGCTGTACAACCGGAATGAAAATAGGAAAAGTAAGATAGACAATACCGATCCAGTCCAGAAACATACCTAAAATAAAAATGATCAAATGCATGATGATGAAAGTGCCCCACTTGCCCAAACCCAGGTTCAACAGGGCATTGGCAACGGCGTTGCCTCCGCCGGTTCCCATGAAAATACCTGTAAAGCAGGTGGCGCCCACAAGAATCATCATGACCATGGCCACTGTTTTGGCGGTGGAAAGCGTTACCTCCTCCATCATCTTCCAGCTGAACTTTCCGTAGGCAATCGTCATCAGCAACGCCAGAAAAGCTCCGACCCCGGAAGCTTCCGTGGGCGTAGCTACTCCGGTGAAAATAGAGCCCAAAACGCCCAGAATGAGAATCAGCGGCGGTACCAGCGAAATCAGACACATTTTTAGAACCTGCGGAGTAGATACTTTTGCCCTTTCTTCTTTGGAAAGCGGCGGTCCCATTTGTGGCTTAAACCAGCAGATGAGAAGAATATAAACAGCGTATAGAGCAGCCAGCATTACGCCAGGGACAACGCTGCCGACAAAAAGTTTGCCCACCGAAAGACCCGTCATATCGGCCATAACAACGAGCATAATGCTGGGAGGTATTAAAATGCCCAGCGACCCGCCGGCGCAAATAGTTCCGCAGGCCAAGTGCTTATCGTAACCGTATTTAAGCATAATCGGCAAACCCAAGAGTCCCATGGAAACGATCGAGGCGGCGATGACACCGGTGCAGGCGGCAAAAAGCGTACAGACAATAACCACCGCCAGCGCAATGCCGCCGCGGATCGGTCCCATCAGATAGCGCAGAGAATCAAAAAGGCCGTCGGCCACGCCGGAACTATTGAGCAGATTGGCCATCAGGATAAACATGGGGATAGCCACGAGGATAAAATTATCCATCAAGCCGACGATGCGATTGGAAAAAAGAGGAAAACAACCCGGACCCCAGGTCAGATAACCGAAAATGACCGCCAGACCACCAAAAACAAAAGCCAGGGAGTGACCCAAAAAAAGGCCCACCAGGAGTCCGCAAAACATCAGAACGGTAATTGTAATCGGATCAATATTAAACATGGGATTGATCCTCCTTTGCAATTTGTACATATCTGATTATTTCCGGGATGCCTTGAATGAAAAGAGCCAGTGCCGCCAGCGGCAGACAGGTTTTCATTACCGGCATAACGAACGGCAGGCCAACGGAAGTCCGCTCGAACAACTTCCAGGATGCCGCCGCCGTGTTGAACCCCACATAAAAAAGAATGATAACAAAGGGGAAGAAAAATATTAAATAGGTGATAATTTGCAGTATTGATTGGATTTTCCTGGATAAACGCCCGGAAAAGATATCCACGGAAACGTGACCGTGTTTCAGCAGCGTATAGCCGCCCAAAAGCATGAAATGTACCGAATAAAAGCCGTCAATCAAATCATAAGACCAGACGTGAGGCGAATTAAAAATACGTCTGGTGATCACTTCAAACACGCAAAAAGCCATAGCGATCCAAACAAGCCAGCTGACGCTTCTCCCCGTCTTTTCGCTGACGGCATCGCAAAAATTCATCACTCGCTGTAACATTATTTGATCCTCCTTCGCCAGGTTTGAGCCGAAAATCCCACCCCGTTAAACCGGGATGGGATTTTTGCGGCTGACGGAGATAATTATTTGATATCAGGATATTTTTTTAGGCTGGTGCCGGCACGGAAACGACCTTCCAAATTTCTTACTTTATCGAATTCTTTCAAATAGTTGACCATGGATTTAGCAATTTTGGCATAGTCTGGATTTTTGGCTGATTCGTCTTCCATGAATTTAATGGAAAGTTCTTCTATTTTGTCCTGGGCTTTTTGATCTAGTCTGCTTTCTTTAATGCCCGCTTTTTCAAAATTCTTGACTGCTTGAATTGCATCAAATGCCGCTTTCGAATATGACCAAGTCATGTTGGCGCGGCATGCATACTCGACGATGGCCTGCAGATCTTTCGGCAATTTATTCCAGGCATCCATATTAATCATCAAATCGGAAACCGTTCCCACCTGATGCCAGCCGGCCGGTGTCATCCAATATTTAGTCGTTTCCTGAAATTTCATATTCCAGTCCGAGGACGGAACGCCGAATTCCGCTCCGTCAATGGTTCCCAATTTAAGAGCCATGTAAATTTCTCCGCCCGGAATTCTCACCGGGCTTGCACCCAGCTGCTGCAATACCCAAATAGTCTGAAGCACGCCGGTGCGGAGTTTTGCTCCTTTGAAATCTTCAATTGTGTGGATGGGCTTCCTGATGCGGAATCCGGATTCTGGGCCGGTAACGGCCATGGGGAAGAATTTAAGACCGAATTTGGCGTAGAGTTCTTGCCCCAGTTCCAGACCGCCGCCACTATAAAGCCAGGTCATCCAGTCCGATGCCGTCATCATGCAACCCATAGAGCACATCAGGTCAAAAGCAGTGTTTTTTGAAGTCCAGTACGTTGACCATGAGGAAGCCATTTGAACAACGCCGTTTCTTGTAGCATCAAAAATTTCGAATGCCGGCATGAGTTCACCGGCCGGATGAACAGAAATGACCAGTCTCCCGCCACTCATGTCGTTAATCATCTTGGCCAGATTAAGGTCGGCTTCATGATAGGGTGTCAACGCCGGCGTTCTGCCTGTCGCCATTTTCCATCTGATGGTTTCGGCAGAGGAAACCGTTTGCAGGAAAGCAACTAGAAAAAAACCAATCATTATTGAAAATACGAACAAACTTATTTTTCTTCTCATTCCGTTCCTCCTATGGTTTTGATTTTATAAAAATAGATTTTAAGCCTCCCTCTGATTTTTCCATAAAGTAAGGCCCTCCGCGCACCAGATCGGCTGTCCTGATGAGTCTGCCCGGACAGAAAAAACTCTCCTTCATTTGCAGAGGAGCAGCTTTTATGCCATGTGCGATTCATATTGCCGGCAGTGGTGCGGCACACGGGTGGCACGGAACGAAATGGAAAAAGCGACACCGATAAAAACTTTATTATTTTAAATAGTTGAAATTTATTTAATCAGAAAATACAAAAATAAAATCATCGCTTCCTAATATGTTTGGCAGATAACTCTTTGCGGGCGGATATTAAAAATGCTGAGCAAGAAATGCATAAATGCATCGCTTGTATGATTTAGGAGGGTCTGTATAATTATAAGCATTTGATATAAAAAATTTATTAACTAATCGCTGCAGCAATGCGTTACTTTCTATAAAATCGTTGCATTCGTGCATATTTCATGGCATATTGTTAAAATACACAATGGCTAAGTTTTGTGGCGAAAAGGGTAAATCGTTATGGAACTAGAAACAGGTTTTTTCGAAAATGTGTCTTTCAGTTTTGCGATTCTCGATAAAAATCTATCCGTCAAAGCAATTAACAATAGTATGGCCGAGCTTCTGCAATCGCCGGCGGAAACCATTATCGGTAGAAATATATATACGCTGATAAAATCATTATCACCTTTAACGCCGGACACAGATCATTTCTCGCAATATATTAACCTTAACACCGGTCAGTCGTTTCTAATTGATGTTGTTAAGATTGCTCCAGAAATTTACTGTGTATTCTGCCAGAACCATTCCCCCTATGATCAGATGCTGGAACAAGTAGCGATTATTTCCAAGAAAAAGATTATCTCTGATAAGATGCTCGATTGTCTCTACGACGGTTGTTACATAACTGACGGTAATGGAGAAACCTTGTTTGTCAATGATGCCTTTCTGGAGATGTCCGGACTAACCAGGGAAGAAATTGTGGGAAAATCAGTAAAAGATATGCTTGTCAACAAAATGATACCCAAATCCTGCACCGTAAAAGTTTTAGAAACCGGAAAGCCCGCATCGATGATTATAGATTATTATAAGGGACGCAGCTGTCTCGTGACTGGAGCTCCCGTTTACATCGATGGAAAGATTGAACGCGTAATCTGCACCAGCCGCGATATGACGGAACTTAGCGCAATGAAGGATAAACTGGCTAATGTCACGTCTTTGACGATCAGCCTGAAGCATCAGCTTCGAGAAATCGAGTTTCGGCACAATAATAAATATGTCGCCGAAACAAAAAGCCAAGTCATGACCAATATCTTCGATAAAGCCGTGAAGGTCGCTTCTTTGGATGCGCCGATCCTTGTCTTGGGGGAAACAGGCGTCGGCAAGGATTTTCTTGTTCGTTTCATCCACAATGTCCCCGAAAAAAGCAAAGAACATCTGTTGATAAAAATTAATTGCGGGGCAATACCGGGCAATCTGCTGGAATCCGAGTTGTTCGGCTATGAGGCAGGCGCTTTTACCGGAGCCCACAAGCAGGGCAAAGCCGGCTTGTTTGAAATGGCCAATAACGGGACTCTTTTTCTTGACGAAATCGGTGATTTGCCTCTCAATCTGCAGGTGAAACTTCTGGACTTTATTCAATACAAAAAGTTTTATCGCCTGGGGGGCACCAGTCTCATCACTACAAACACGCGGATCATTGCCGCAACAAATGTCAATCTGGAAAAACTGATTGAAGCAGGAAAATTCCGCAACGATCTTTACTACCGGCTGAATGTAATAAAAATAGTAATCCCGCCGCTACGCGAAAGGAAGGAAGATATCATCCCGCTGGCGGTCATGTTTCTGGACGAATTCAACCGGAAATATCACAAATCATGTCACTTTGAGCCGCGACTACTTAATTTTTTTCTGAATTATCACTGGGCAGGCAATGTCCGGGAAATGAAAAATATCATCGAACGCCTTGTCATTATGGCTGCTCAGGACTGTATTACTCTCGAAATGATTGAAGAGCAAATCATCGACGGCTGTGAATACACAAACGCCTATGAAAAGGAAATGCTGGAGAAAATCCAACACAACCTGAAAGATGAGCCGAGCTGCGGGAAAGGCACGTTGAAAGAGCAGCTGGCAGCTTATGAGGCGGCGTTGATCAGAAACAGGATCGGCGAGATCCCATCGTTGAAGAAGGCCGCTCAAAGCCTCGGCATCAATACATCAACGCTGGTAAGAAAAAAGCATAAATATAAAATCGGCGTTTCGTCCTCGGCTTGATGGTGCCGCCGACGGCAATTATATGCACGTCCGGCGGTATAGCACCGGCGTCTTTTTAAAATGTCCTGCGGCGGCTTATCGTATCGTCTGTTGCGAAAAGTATTCCTTCAATACAACGTTCCTTAATTGACACTTCCGGCATAATCACACCGCCAGCCGATAGTCTTACCTTTGTCGAAGAGACACTCAACAAGCTTCCCGCACTTAAGATAATCGCGCTGCAAACCGATAAAATAAACGGTCTTTGCTTCCGCTGTAAAACAGGAGACTTCCATTCCGGGAACCGGCTTGGCGAATGTCATGCTATTTGCTCATTAAATAATTTCACACGGATGTGTGCAGCATAAAAAAAATTGAGGAGGGTACAATGAAAAAGATTTTAGTATTTGCGATGGTCGGATTGTTTTTATTTGTAGGGATGGCTTATGCGCAGAAAAAAGCCACCAAAGAAAGCTGTCAGGCTCTGGTGAGCAAGGCTGTGGAACATTACAATAAAGTGGGCAAGGAGCAGGCCCTCAAGGATTTCAGCGATCCCAGCAAAATGTTTGTCGACGGCGAGGATTATCTTTCTATTTACGATATGAAAGCAGCCGTCGTCGGGCACGGTACAAATGCATCCCTGATAGGCAAGAACCTGTATGACATGAAAGACAGCCATGGCAAATTTTTCATGCGGGAATTCGTTGAAAAAGCAAATAAACCGGGTGCAACGGGCTGGGTAGAATATCACTGGACAAATCCCGTTTCGAAAAAAATCGAACCCAAAGCGGCATATTTTGTCCGGATGGACGATATCATCATTCAGGCCGGGTATTATAAATAATGGTTAACCGCTCCAATAAACAAAAGTCTTCATAACTATCCGAATACGGTTAAGGCGATGTGTTCAAGTCCTTAACCGTATTTCAAACTTTAATTTTTGTTCAAATAACAAAGAGCAATTATAAATGGAGAAAAGTCATGAAAAAACTTCTGAATAATTTAAGACTTTCCGTAAAAATGCTTATTGCCCCGCTTATTACATTACTTTTCATGATTATTCTCTTTGCCGGAGCCCTTTATGGTTTATATACACAAAACCAATCGATGAGTGACATATTCAATGTCCGGTTTAAAATGTCGGTGGATGCCTTAAAAATAAAATCCGACATCATGAATGCCAATAAAATGGTCTACCAGGCAATAAGCTGGGCAAGGGCCGATTATGCCGCATCTCTAATTCAGCAGGTCGCCAAAGAACATATCACCGCCGTCGAAAGCAGCGTTAAAGAACTCGATCGCATCAGCAAAAGTTCTGCGTTAACCACTGTTGAAAAAAAACTTTATCTTGCCTCACTGACAAAGCTTAATGAATATAAAACGGTTTCTTTCGACGTTATGGGATTAATCACCGCTGATGTCAATGCGGCAACGATGGTTTTGGGGCAGGGTGAAGAAAAGTTCAAAGTTCTCGAAAAAGCCATGGCCGATTTAATTTCTCTGGAAGAGAAAATGAGCAAGGAAAAATATGACTATGCATTAAAAAGTTTCCGTTTTTTTATTTACGTATTCATAATGATTGCCGCTGTGGCCGTCTTATTGACCATTGTAATGAATATCATTATTTCCCGGCTGACCAATAATACAATTTCCCGGACGATGCTGGCGGTCAACAAAGTAGCACAGGAAGGCGATTTAACCGTGGAAGTTAACGTAGCTTCCACCGATGAAATTGGTCAACTCGCTCAGGCTGTGGAAACGATGCGCAGCAAGATGAAAGAAGCAGTCGGCCAGGCCAAGCAGATATCGACTATTCTGGCTGAATCTTCCTCGGAGCAGGCGGCCGCCATTGAAGAAACAACAGCTTCCCTCAATGAGATCGCCTCCATGACAAAACAGAACGCCGATTATACGACTGAGGCCAATAAAATGATGCAAGCCGACGCACAGTCGGTAAAAAAAGCAAATCAATATATGCTGGAACTGACCAAATCCATGAATGATATCAACACGGCCAGTGAAGAGACGCAAAAGATTGTAAAGAGCATTGACGAGATTGCGTTTCAGACTAATCTGCTGGCGCTGAATGCGGCGGTAGAGGCGGCAAGGGCCGGTGAAGCCGGTGCCGGTTTTGCCGTTGTCGCTGATGAAGTACGGAGCCTGGCAATGAAGGCTACGGAATCAGCTAAAAACTCTTCCGCCCTGATTGAAAATATTGTCGGCAAAATTAAAGGCGGGCAGACGCTTGTGCACGAAACGAGCAATACAATCAGTGAAGTTGCCGAAAGCACGGAAAAGGTGACGCAATTAATGGGCGATATCGCCGCCGCTTCTCAGGAACAATCACGCGGCATCGAACAAATAAACAGCGCCGTAGCAGAAATGAATCTTACTACTCAGCAAAATGCCGCTAACGCCGAAGAGTTGACTTCCATGATGTCCATTTTCCGTACCGAAGAAACTGCTATGCTGAAAACGCCGAAATCCTCTCCGGACAGGAGAAAACTTTTACCTGCGGGAAGGTAATGATATTAAAAATACAGAAGCATACTGCTGATCCCGCAAGATGCTTTATCCATCATGGATTTCAGCCTGTATCGTATTCCAGAATGCCGTTGGTGATAACAGTTTCGCCTGTTTTATCATTTAAGACTTTCCAGAAAGCGCTGCCGTCTTCGTTCTTCCAGATGCAGGTCTTTATCGTATCTCCGGGATAGAGCGGCCGTGAAAAACGGCAGGCAATGCGACGGACCGCCTGAGGTTTTCCGGGAATTAAACTGGCAATAAGGGCACGGCAGGCATAACCTTTTGTGCAAAGGCCGTGCATTACCGGTCCTAAGAAGCCGGCCTTACGGGCAAATCCCGGATCAACATGCAGCTCAAAATAATCCCCCGAAAGACGATAAAGGAGTGGTTGGTTATTGGACGGTGTTTCCGCTACAATGAAATCCGGTTTCATGTCGGGAAAGACAAAAGTGTTTTTGGGTTCCACCGTGCCGCCGCATCCTCCGTCATAGCGTCCGTAAATCTTAAAAATACCCGAAAAAAGCTTTCTGCCATTGGAGTGACAAGTCTCGCTGCGGGCGACAACGATTGCGCCTTTTTCTTTTTTATCATAATAATCCGTAACCATGCCTTCTGTGGTCAATACGCCGGCGAGGGGTATCGCTTCGTGAAAAATCATTTCCTGCTCGCTGTGCAGGATCCCGGACAGGTTCATATTGGCGGCAATCGCCGCCCGGTGAAAAAAATCGAAAATTGTGGCAAAACCAAAAGTCGGAATAACCTGCAGACTTTTCTCGTATACGTAATTCAGTTCATTGAATCCGGCGCCAATTCCCAAAGCATATGTGATAATATCCTTCCAGTCGTATTGATTGGTCAAAGGACCGATTTTTCTGCCGATTGCCTCTCTGTTGAGCGCCATTTTTTGCCTCCGGTTTTTTACATGGAATGTGTTCCCATACTGCCGTCACCAGGGGAAAGTCAATACTTAATTAAATGCTACTTTAACTTCTACACGCCGCTGCTGATTTTATGCGGGCACAGTTTGTGCTGCGTGATTTTTATAAATATCATCCTTCGCCGGGTGGACAAAATAGATTTGCCGGAAGCGATTTCCGGCAGGTGCAGAATTCACAAATTATAAAGCGGGTGCTGTGCGGGAAAGTGACGCAAGAAAGATTATGGAGACCGCAGCACAGACACAAAATGTGAGGAATAATCAACGGTGATAATTCTTGACTTCTATTGCTAACTTGTATAGCAGTACATACAACAATACAAAATTAAATATGAGCTGTATCTAAAAATGGAAAAAATATTTTTAGAAAACAGGCAGGTCCCGCTTCATTATCAAATCGCCGGTTACCTTGTGAACATGCTGAAAACAAGCGAATTGCCGCCCGAGGAAAAGCTGCCGCCCGAGGAAAAATTAAGAAATATCTTCGGCGTCAGCCGGGAAACAGTCCGGCACGCCCTCCGGCATTTAGCCCAGCAGGGCATACTTGTTAAAAAACAAGGCAAGGGAAGCTTCTGGACGGAAGCATCCCGTAAATTGAAAAAGGAAAAACAGGCGGGCATCAACCGGCAGATATTTAAAATAAATGAAAAAATAACGGTTAATGTTTTAAGCAGAGAATTGAGTAAAGCGCCGGAGGCGGCCGCATCTTTCTTAAAATTGAGTAAGGATGCAGAGGTTTATGTATTCCGGCGGCTGCGCCTTATGGCCGGCGAGCCTTTAAGTTACACGATCAATTATTTGCCGGTAACCATCGGTCGCAATATTCAAAAAAAACATCTACAGCAGATGACTATGCTGGAAACACTCGAAAATATTGCCGGTCTGGAGCTTGGCGTTGTTGAACATGAAGTCGAAATAACGCGTGCCAACAGGCAGATTGCCGAGCACCTGCAAATCGCGCCGCTCGATCCCGTTCTGACCGTCAAAACTTCCGTTTATGATTCGTTGCAGGCACCTGTGGAAATAGTCTGGACTCACTTTGTCGAGAATAAATACAAGTTTAAAGTTGCTCTCGACAAATAAGTTGATATTTGCCTTTTCTAATGAAGGCAGGGGGAATAAAATTAAAAAAGGGGGTTTTTATGGCAGGAAGTTTAAAGTACGCGGATGTTTACAGGGAGTCGGTGACGCAGCCG
>CAYYBK010000034.1:0-12876 GCA_964470015.1 uncultured Syntrophales bacterium | reverse complement strand
ACTCTCCACAATAAAGACCTTGAGGAGGGCTTCGGAGAGGTTTATATCCCGGAAGCGCTGGCCAGAAAATACCCCAAGGCGCAAAAGCAGATCGGCTGGCAGTGGGTATTTCCCGCGAAGCTATTATCCACAGACCCGCGCTCCGGTAAAGAAATGCGTCATCACGTTCTCGAATCGGTACTGCAAAAAGCGGTGAAACGGGCGGCGCAAAAAGCCAATATCGATAAACGTGTTGGTTGCCACACTTTACGCCACAGCTTCGCTACGCACATGTTGGAAAACGGTGTCAATATCCGTGTTCTGCAGGAACTGCTCGGCCATGCGGATGTAAAGACCACGGAAATCTACACTCATGTCATGGACCGTGATATCCGCAGTCTGCAAAGTCCGCTGGATAAGCTCCTGTCCAAGGCTAAAGTTTAAGTAGGAAAACCAATGGACATCCGTTGAAGGCGGAAAATTTGAGAAGTAAAAATACCAAATATCCCGAAATAGAATTTAATCCCGAATTCCGGCGGGCGCTGGCGCTCATGGAAGAGACGCAGAAAAATGTTCTGATCACCGGGCGGGCCGGCACGGGCAAATCAACGCTGCTGTCCTATTTCCGTGATCATACTGAAAAGAAGGCGGTTATTCTTGCCCCCACGGGAGTTGCCGCGGTCAATGTTGCCGGCCAGACGATTCATTCTTTTTTTCAGTTCAAGCCGAATGTGACGCCAGCAGCCATCAAGAGAAAAAAGAAAACGGAACAGGACAAGCCCACCGTTTACAAAAGGCTGGCCACGATCGTCATTGATGAAATTTCGATGGTGCGGGCTGATCTACTCGATTGCATTGATAAATTCCTGCGGCTCAACGGCCCGGAGCCCAAACAGTCCTTCGGCGGTGTTCAGATGATCTTCATCGGCGACCTTTATCAATTGCCGCCGGTGGTCACCGGCGCGGAAAAGGAAATATTCCGGTCGCATTATGCCAGCCCTTATTTTTTCAGTGCCAAGGCTTTCGCGCAGCTGAATATGGAGTTTATCGAGCTGGAAAAGGTTTATCGCCAAAAGGATGATGAATTTGTGCGGCTCCTCAATACGATCCGTAACCGGACGGTGACGGATGAAGACCTGGCGTTGTTCAATCAACGCTGCCTGCCCGGGTTTGAAGCGCCTGCCGGCTCCTTTTATCTATCGCTGACCAGTACCAATGATCTGGCGGACACCATCAACGAAAGGCGGCTGGAGGAGCTGCGGGGCAAAGTCTGGCGGGCGGCAGGAAAAATCAGCGGTGATTTCGGTAAGGAATATCTGCCGACGGCGGTTGATTTAAAATTGAAAAAGGGCGCGCAGATTATGCTGCTGAATAACGACTCTTACGGTCAGTGGATCAACGGCACTATCGGGAAAATCAAAAAGTTTGAAAAAGACGAGGAAGGTAATGACGTGATTGTCGCCGAACTGGATAACGGTGCAACAGCGGATATTACTCCCTATACCTGGAAAATATACAAATTCTTTTTGAAAAACGAAGAGTTGCGCTCCGAAGAGGTCGGGTCGTTCACGCAGTATCCGGTGCGGCTGGCTTTTGCGGTAACCATTCATAAAAGCCAGGGGAAAACTTTTGAAAATGTCATTATCGATGTCGGCCGGGGAACATTCGCCCACGGGCAGATGTATGTGGCGCTTTCCCGCTGCACGACGCTGGGCGGGATTGTTCTGAAGCAGCCCTTGAAGAAAAGCCATATCCTGATGGATTGGCAGGTCGTCAAGTTTTTAACCGGCATACAATATGCCCGGGCGGCAATTAACCTCTCCCGCGAAGACAAACTCGCGCTGCTGGAAGACGCCATCGGACAACAGAAAAATCTGGAGATTATTTATCTCAAAGCAAAAGATGAAAAATCACGCCGGACGATACGGCCGCTTTCTATCGGCGCCATGGAGTACAACGGACATCCTTTCCTGGGGCTTACGGCTTTTTGCCTTAACCGCCAGGAAAGGCGCACCTTCAATGTTGACAGAATTCTCGAAATCAATAATCCGCAATAGCGACCGGCTTTATTTCGAGTTGAGTTTTTTCAGGAGCCAGGCCATGTTTTGCCCCAGTGCTTCCATGGTCTGCATGCCTTCCTTGTCTTGCAGGACATCGCCCGGATTGAGGCCGATGCCGATGCTCCAGTAGCTTGCGCCGGGCATGATCATCTGCATGTAATGCAAAAACAAATTCAGGGAATTGAATGCCGGGATGGCGCCAATCCGCCGGACGGCGACAACCGAAGCGCCGACTTTGCGCTTAAACATGTAATCGTTGGCGCGGCCGACAAGGCCGCAGCGTTCGATAAATGCCCGCATGCCCGCCGTAACATCGGAAAAATAAGTCGGCGAACCCAGCAGAATCCCGTCCGCTGTTTCCATCTTTTCCAATATTTCGTTGAGCATGTCTTTCTTCACGGCGCAGCGGCGATCCTTATTTTTGAAGCATTTATAACAGGCCACGCAGCCGGCGAGCTGCTGCCCGGCCAGATGCATTGTTTCTGTTTCAATATTCTCCTTTTTTAGTTCATCCAGCACGGCGTTGAGCAAAAAATTTGTATTGCCTTCCTTCCTCGTGCTGCCGTTTAAGGCCACAACCTTCATAAATTCCCTCCTTAAATAAAGATAATATTTGCTGCTATATTTTAAAAAAATACCGGAGCAGACGCGGTCTTGGCAACCAGAAAACCGCCGCACAAGCAAACGCCGCTCCGCAGAGCGGCGTTTGCAGCATAAACATTTGAATATCGTCAGCTTAAGCGCTGTAACCTGTCAGGAATCCGCTCAGTGTATTGGTGCGGATTTTTCCGATATCGCCGGCATCGCCCGCCATTTTCACCAAAATGCCCCGGTCCGCGAGGGCTTCGGCCAGCGCGCTTCCTACCGGCCGCTGGCCTGTGGATACGATAACCAGATCCGCCTTGACCTGACACATCTTGCCGTCCTTATCCAGATAATCCACACCGGCTCCGGTGATCTTCTGCACGGTGGCAAGTGTGCGGATGTCCACGCCGCCGTTTTTCAGAATCTCGAGATCGCGCGTGCGGTGCGTGCCTTCCTGATCGCCGGAAACTTCTTTGAGCATTTCCAGAATCGTTATCCTGTTGCGGTATCCCAGCAGATAT
Source organism: uncultured Syntrophales bacterium (assembly GCA_964470015.1). Classification (GTDB taxonomy): domain Bacteria; phylum Desulfobacterota; class Syntrophia; order Syntrophales; family Smithellaceae; genus MVRV01. The sequence continues at coordinate 9,731 of CAYYBK010000034.1, read as the reverse complement.
AAAGCCGTCTCGCATCCGACGGTTCCGCCGCCGATGATTACAATATTTCTCCCTTCCGGAGCAGTACGCGCGCCGCTGAGAATATCCCATGATTGGATGGCGCGTTCGATACCCGGAATCGGCGGTACTACGGGGAGCGAACCGGTGGCCAGAATAACGGTATCCGGATGCAGCGCGGCAATGGTTGCCACATCGGCATCAACGCCCAGTTTCACGGTAACGCCTTCCTGCTGCATTCTTATTGCAAAATACTTGGCTATCGTATTGAGGACTTCCTTATGCGGCGGAATGCTGGCGATTTGCAGCTGGCCGCCCAATGCAGGCTTCTTCTCCAGCAGGGTAACCGCATGCCCGCGCTCGGCGGCCGTCAATGCCGCCTGCATGCCGGCGATGCCACCGCCCACAACGACGACCTTCTTCGGTTTAATCACGCGGGGCAAATTGCCCTCGTCGTAGATGCTTTCAAAACCGGCATAAGGATTAATGGCGCAGCGGATGCCGGAATTAATGGTCAGGCTGGTATAGCAGCCGTCCAGACAGTTGAGACACTGGCGGATTTCGGCTTCCCGCCCGGTTTGCATTTTGTTGGGCCATTCCGGGTCGCAGATCAACGGACGCCCGATAACGACCAGATCGGCCACGCCGCCTTTGACGACATCGTCGCACATTGCACCCGTGCGCAGTTTGCCCACGATAGCCACCGGGGTTTTAACCAGCGGTTTGACCGCCCGCGCCAGATCAAGGCGGAACCCATCCGGTTTTTCCTGGGTTTCCACCGCGCCGAAGTGGCTGTAGCGCGCCCCGGTGGACACATTGATCAGGTCGATGCCTTCCCGGTCGATGATTTTGGCTGCCTCCAGGCCGTCGGCCAGTGCTAATCCCTTGGGATCCCAGTCCCGCACTCCGAGCCGGACGCTGATCAGAAACTGGGGGCCGCAGGCTTTTCTAATCCCCTGGATGATTTCTACAAGAAAACGGGAGCGCCCGGCCACATCTCCACCGTATTCGTCCGTGCGGGTATTGCTTTGTAGTGACAGGAACTGACTCAACAGATAACCGTGTGCGGAATGCAGTTCCACGCCGTCAAAGCCCGCTTGCCGGGCGTTCAGCGCGGCCTGGACGAATTTGTTTGTGAGATAGGCAATGTCTTCTTTGGTCATTCCGTGAACCGGAATCTTACCGGATTTATCATCAACTGGCCCCATAATCTTGATGTCCGGTACCTGTATCGATCGCGCGCCGGCATGGTGCAGCTGGGCGATCACCTTCGTTCCATAAGGCTTGATAGAATCAACAAGCGCGTGGAATCCGGCAATTACACGGGAATCGGCAAGCTGAAACTGAGTCAGCGAACCACGGCCGACCGGATAGTCAACCGAGATGAATTCCACAATAATCATGCCCACGCCACCGCGGGCCCGTTTGGCGTAATAGGCCAAATTAGCCGGCGAAACCGAGCCGTCGATATTGCAGGAATTCGTAGCCATCGGCGACATGACGATGCGGTTTTTTAATTCGTGTGTCCCGAGCCGGAACGGCGAAAACAAATTAGGAAAAATTTTCATATTATAAACCTCCAAAGTATTAATAATGATTCCACTTAATGGCCGGCAAACTAAAAATTAATTTTCCGGCGGATTAAGTCGGCTAAGCTTCATAATACCACGTCCGCAAGAGAAATACCTTGACAAATATGTGCAGTTGAATAGAATTCCCCTGCAAATTACGGTTTGCGTAATTGCCGTGTCCATCTGTTTAGCAGTCAAGTATTTGAAATACAAGCCATTTGCCTGAGCGGGCGTAATTCAGTGGTAGAATGTCAGCTTCCCAAGCTGGACGCCGTGGGTTCGAGCCCCATCGCCCGCTCCATTTTTCATTAATCCGCAAGTCCTCGATTAGCGCTTTTTTTCCTTGCATTGCCGGTTTTAGTATGCTAGCTAGCTACGAACCATCGCTTTCTGTTTAATTATGGAGTGGGCTTTTGCCCACTTTTTTATTTTATGAGCCAATATGTTTGATGATTTAAAGGAAAAAGTAAGACAACTGGCGGAGCCGGTTGTTGCCGCCGAGGGGATGGAGCTGATCCACGTCGAATGCCTGAAAATGCAGTCCCGCTGGATTGTGAGACTCTTTCTGGATAAAGAAACCGGCGTTACGCTGGATGATTGCACGGCTGTCAGCAATCAACTGGGCGATGTCTTCGATGTCCACGATTTGATAAACGGCAGTTATACGCTGGAAGTTTCCTCTCCCGGTTTTGACCGGCCGCTTTCGCGGGATCAGGATTTTCTTAAATACAAGGGTTCTAAAGTAAATATTAAAACAAGTTTAAAAATCGATGGAGTTAAAAATTTTCACGGTCATCTCGTCGATTTTATAGAAGAAAACGGCATAAAAATTGTTGTTGTGGAATTTTCCGGGAAAAATTACCGGATTCCGAAGACGGAAATTCTCAAAGCCAATCTGGCTGATAACGCGTGAAAAATAACTTTAGGAATTAATGCCGGCAGGCTGAAATTCGGTATTATCTCAGCGAAGAAAAGGGAGGAATTTTTAAATGTTGCCAGAACTTAAACGTCTGATTGAGCAGATGGGTAAGGATAGAGGTATTGATAAAAGTATCATTACCGAGGCTCTTGAAGCGGCAATGCTCACGGCGGCACGCAAAAAATTGGGGCAAAATGTGGATATCGAAGCCCATTATAACGACGAGGTCGGAGAAATCGAAGTTTTCCAGTTCAAAACAGTCGTCGATAAGGTGCTTGATCCCGAAACGCAAATATCCAAAGAAGAGGCGAGAAAAACTCTTGATGAAGGCGCCGAGCCGGGTGACAGCCTGGGCATGAAAATCGAAACAAGTTCCTTCGGGCGGATTGCCGTGCAAATGGCCAAGCAGATTATCATTCAGCGGGTCAAAGATGCCGAACGCGACAACATTTACGACGAATACAAGGACAGAAAAGGTGAACTGGTCAATGGCTTCGTGCAGCGCTTTGAAGGCGGCAGCATTATTGTCAACTTGGGGCGCGCTGAAGGTGTCGTGCCCCCGGCGGAACAGATTCATCGGGAAACATATAAGCGCGGTGAGAGAATCAGATCTTATATCGTTGACGTAAAAAAGAATGCCAAGGGTTCGCAGATACTTTTATCGCGCACACATCCGGCCTTCTTAAAAGCGCTCTTTGAAGTGGAAGTTCCAGAAATTTCCGAAGGGCTGATCGATATCATGAGCGTGGCGCGGGAACCGGGTAAAAGGGGTAAAATTGCCGTCAAAGCCAAGGACAAGGATATCGATCCGGTAGGCGCCTGCGTCGGAATGAGAGGCTCGCGCGTGCAGAGTGTTGTGCAGGAGCTGCGCGGTGAAAAAATAGACATCATTCCCTACACGGAAGATGCGGCCAAATATGTAAGCAGCGCGTTATCCCCGGCGAAGGTTAATCGGGTTTTTGTTGACGATGAGAATCGGACAATGACGGTGATCGTGCCGGATGATCAGCTTTCTCTGGCTATCGGCAAAAACGGGCAAAATGTCCGGCTGGCGGTTAAGCTGACCGGCTGGAAAATTGATGTGAAAAACGAAACGATGGCTGCCGTCAAGGCTGAAGAAAGCCATGAAGCGCTGGAAAAGATAACGGGTATCGGACCGGCAATGGCCGAAAAGCTTTTCAGCAAAGGAATTAAAAGTATCGCAATGATAGCCGCGGCGGAACCGGAAACACTCTCTTCAATCCCCGGTGTCAGCGAAAAAATAGCGCAGCAGTGGATTGAAGATGCCGGCAAGGTATTGGACGAAGAAGCAAATAGAAATAAAACTGCTTAATATTGAACACGGAGAAATTTTAATTAGGGAGTTTCCTGCATGCCTAAAAAGCGCGTTTATGAATTGGCCAAAGAGCTGGGTCTCGAAAACAAGGACCTGATCGCTCATTTGGAAAAAATCGGCATTACGGTTAAGTCTCATTCCAGTTCTTTGGAAGATGATGAAGTAGAAAGAATAAAGAGGGATTTACTTGCCAAAGAGCCGAGACAGATTGTCGAACAGAGAATAAAATCAACCGTCATCCGCCGCCGTGCCGTCCGTGCTCCTCTGGAAGAAACTCCGGTTGAAGAAGAAATCGAAAAAGAGGCCGAAACAAGGGAGGAAAAGGAACCGGAAGAGAAGAAAGAAAAAGCGCCCGCCGCACCGGCAACGGAAACTCCCGCGGTCGAAACAGGACTTGTTTACGCCCAGAAAGAAACGCCAAAGGAAGAAGCGAAAACAGAAAAGATTGAAGTTAAAGAAAAGCCGGCAGTTGTCGTCGAAGAGCCGATGGCGGAAGCGCCGGCTGCCGAAAAGCTGACGGTCGAAAAACCGGCGGAGGAAAAGCCGGTTGTGGAAAAGCCCAAGCCGCAAATCATTCCCGTGCGTCCGCCGATAATTTCCAAACACAAAATCAGCAAGGCGGAGCCGAAAAAAGAAATCCCCGCTAGAGCACCGGCAAAACCCGGCGAAAAAACAATTATTCCCCCGGCGGACAAGACGGTTAAGAGAGAATTTGAAAAACCGAAAAAGAAGAGCAAAGTGCCGGTTGAGGTGTTTATTGAAGAGGAAAAAGAAGCGCCGCGCCGCAAAATATTAGAAAAGAAAATTGAAAAGAAATTACGCCGGCAGAGCGAAGATCAGGAAGTAATTATTACCAAATGGCGGGATGATAAAAAAGCGGTTCCCGTCAAGATGAAGAAAACGGAAATTACCGTACCCAAGGCGATTAAACGACGGATCAAGATTGGCGAAACGATATCAGTTGGTGATTTGGCCCGGAGAATGGGCGTGAAATCCAGTGATGTGATCAATAAATTAATGGCCATGGGCGTCATGGCGACCATCAATCAATCGATCGATTACGATATTGCCACGCTTGTTTCCAATGAATGCGGCTTTCAGGTGGAGCCGCTGGAAGTTGAGTTTGATGAAGCAATGCTGAAAGTAAAAGCCGCCCCGGAGAAACTTAAACCGCGTGCGCCGGTGGTCACGATCATGGGGCATGTCGATCACGGCAAAACCTCTTTGCTGGATGCTATCCGGCAAACCAATGTTATTGACGGCGAAGCCGGAGGCATTACCCAGGCCATCGGTGCTTACCATGTCAATATTAATAATCGCGATATCGTTTTTCTCGATACGCCCGGTCACGAAGCTTTTACCGCCATGCGGGCCCGGGGTGCCAAAGTTACGGATATTGTCGTTTTGGTGGTTGCCGCCGACGATGGCGTCATGGGTCAGACGGTGGAAGCGATTAATCACTCCAAGGTTGCCGGTGTTCCCATTATTGTGGCGATAAATAAAATCGATAAACCGGGTGCTGATCCGGAAAAGATTAAGCAATCGCTGACGGAACACGGATTATTATCCGAGCAATGGGGTGGCGATACCATCTTCTGCGAAGTTTCCGCCAAAAAGAAAATCGGCATCGAGAGCCTCTTGGAAATGATTTTACTGCAGGCTGATGTTTTAGAGCTGAAAGCAGATCCCGATCGTTCCGCTGTTGGAATTATTATTGAAGCTAAGTTGGATCGCGGCCGCGGCCCCGTGGCAACCGTGCTGATTCAGCAGGGCACGCTGCGCGAAGGCGATGCTTTTGTGTCCAGGACGGAATTCGGGCGTGTCCGGGCGATGATTGATGACCAGGGCAGGCGTGTAAAAGCGGCAAAACCGGCCATGCCGGTCGAAGTTATCGGCTTCTCCAGCGTTCCGCAGACGGGAGCGGAGTTTTTTGTCGTCGAAGACGAAAGAAAAGCACGCAACATAGCTGATTACTGGCTGAGGAAAGCAAGGGAAAAGGAACTTTCCTCTTCCTCCAAAATTACATTGGAGCAATTGTATCAAAAGATCAAAGAAGGTGTGAAAGACTTCAATGTTATTATCAAGGCGGACGTCCAGGGTTCGATCGAAGCAATTTCCGAGGCTTTGCAAAAGCTTTCCACGGAAGATATAAAGCTGAAGATCATTCACAGTTCGACAGGTGCCATTAGTGAAACAGACGTTATGCTGGCTTCCGCCTCCAATGCCATTATCCTCGGCTTTAATGTTCGGCCGGACGCTCGGGTGGTCGAAGTTGCCCAACAGGAAGGCATAGAAATAAAACTTTACGACATTATCTATAACATTATTGCCGATGTACGGGCGGCCATGGAAGGTCTTCTGGAACCAGAATTCAAAGAGATCGTACAGGGCCGGGCGGAGGTGCGCAATCTCTTCAAGGTTCCGAAAATAGGTACAATTGCCGGCTGTTATGTTACCGACGGTAAGATTCCCCGTAGTGCCAGTCTGAAACTGGTGCGCGATAGTGTCGTGATTTTCGACGGCAAGATCCTTTCGCTGAAGCGCTTCAAGGACGACGCCCGGGAAGTGCTGACCGGCTTTGAATGCGGGATCGGCATCGACGGGTTTAATGATATTCATGTCGGCGATATTATAGAAGCGTATACGATGGAGAAACTGGAACGCAAACTGTAGGCAGGCGAATGCAGCGATCTGATTAGAGGCATAGCGCCGCGGCTTTCACAGTTCACGCATGCTAAAAAGTATGCTTTTCAGCCCGGTTTCCGCAGCTGAAAATTTTTGGATATCCGGCAACAATGGATTTTATAGCAGCGGACTGATTAGTTTTTATTTGATTATATTTATGGTTATCGGCTACGGAATAATTCAATTAATAATTCCGGAGATCTGTTCTTTGAAGGAAAAGAGAAGCGTTCTGAGCAGAATCATAAAGCGCACCCGGAATAATTTTAATGTGGGAATGGCCGAAATCGGCGATCTCGATAATCATAACTTTGCACAGATAGGTTTTGCCATTGTCGGCAATGATTCACGCTTTGTTAACGGCAAGGTTGATCATTTGCTGCGATTCGTTGACGATCTGCAGATAGCCGAAATAGTGCACAGTAAAATAGAAATCATGGTCGTTGACGATTTTTTGGAAGCCGGCAACTGGGAAAAGGGCAAATACGATGAATTTTAAAAGAGCAGACCGGGTGGCCGAACTGATTATGGCCGAGATGTCTGATATAATATTCAAACAGGTTAAGGATCCACGCATTCAGACGCTGACCATCACTTCGGTGAAAGTGACGGACGATCTGCGCAATGCCAAGATTTATTTTGTGGAAATGGGGAAAGATGAGTGTTCGGCGGAGATAAAATCGGGGCTGACCAAGGCCACCGGTTTTGTCCGCCGGGAGTTGGGCAAAAGATTGCAGCTGCGCTTTGTTCCGGAAATCATGTTTGTTCATGACAAATCCTTCGGGTACGGCAGCCGCATCGATAAGCTGCTGGCTGATATTGCCGGACAGGAAGAAAAGAATGGTCAATGAAATAATTGCCGCCATCCGGGATGGAAAAAACTTTTTGATTACATCCCACATCAGGCTGGACGGAGATGCTCTGGGTTCGGAGCTGGCTCTTTGCCTCCTGCTTAGTGCTTTAGGAAAGAAAGCGCTGGTATATAATCAGGACGCCACACCGGCTCATTACCGGTTTTTGCCGGCGGCGGAGAGCATCGTGCAAGAGATTGGTGATGTTGAGCAATATGACGCTGCTTTTATCCTTGATTGCAGTGAATTGGAGCGCGTCGGTGATCAAGCCGCTAAAATCGGCACGATTAAGAAACTGATCAACATTGATCATCATATTTCCAACGGCGGCTTTTCCAGAATCAGGATGCTTGATCCGCAAGCCAGTTCGACGGGGGAATTAATTTTCCGGTTAATTAAGGAAATGGGTCATCCGCTGACTAAGGATATCTGCTCCAATCTGTATGCGGCGATTATCACCGATACCGGCGGCTTCCGCTATTCCAACACGCGCCGGGAAACGTTTTTGGCGGCGGCCTGTCTCGTGGAAAACGGCGCTGATCCGCAATGGATTTCCGAACATATTTATGAGAGCGATCCGCCCGCCAAGCTCAAGCTGCTGGCCAAGACCATGGAAACGCTTTCTTTTGATCCGGAAAGAAAAATCGGGTCGCTGGTGGTGACGCGAAAAGCGCTGGCCGAAACAGGAGCATCGCTCGAGATGACGGAAGGTTTTGTGGATATTCCCCGTACCGTACGGGATGTTAGCATCGCGGTGCTTTATACGCAAATAGATGAAAATTATTTTAAGCTGAGTATCCGTTCCAAGGGCAAGGTAAACGTAGAAAAAATAGCCAAGCAGTTCGGCGGCGGCGGCCATGTTAATGCCGCGGCCTGCCGGATTGAAGGCAGTATTGAAGAAGTTAAACGTAAGATTCGGGAAGCAGTCGGAGCAATGTGAGCGGCCATGAACGGAGTGGTAATAATCGATAAACCGGCGGGTAAAACTTCGCATGACATTGTCAGTCAGGTGAAGAAAATATTAGGTGCCAAAAAAGCCGGACATACCGGAACGCTTGATCCGATGGCGACCGGTGTGCTTCCCGTTTGTCTGAACGAGGCGACGAAACTGGCCGGATTTTTAGCGGACGAGGGCAAAGAATATCTAGCAACAATGCTGCTCGGCGTTAAAACAGACACCATGGATACCGAAGGAAAAATCATCAGCCGGTCTGATCAGAAAGTGTCCGCTGACGAAATCAGGGCGGCAATGACCCGGATGGTGGGTAAAATTCAGCAGGTGCCCCCGGCATATTCGGCCGTTAAATATTGCGGAGAGCCTTTATACAAGTGGGCCCGTAAAGGGATTGTTGTAGAATCGGCGCCGCGGGAGGTGGAAATCCAGCATATTGCCATAGAAGATATTTCTTTCCCCCGGGTGATTTTCCGCGTCGCCTGTTCCAAAGGTACGTACATCAGAGCTTTATGTGCCGATGTCGGCGAAATGCTTGGCTGCGGAGCCTGTTTGTGCGAATTGCGCCGGTTGCGGAGCGGTCTTTTTTCGGAAGATATGGCGGTTTCCTTGGATAATCCGCTAGTTGCAGATAAAAAGGTCGCACTGACCGCAAAACTGCTGCCGATGTCCAAATTACTGCCCTGCATGAAGACGGTCGAGGTAAAAGACACTTTTGCCGAAAGGTTGCGGGACGGTTTTCAGCCGTCCGTGGAAGCGATGAAATCATATGTTCTCCCTTTCCTTGAAGCGGGAGATATGATAAAGTTTACAAATTGCAACGGCAGCCTTGTTGCGCTAGCGGAAATGATTGCGTCGGTCGGCAGCTTCCCGGAAATGGATGAAAAAAGTCAGGCGGCCAGAATCGTGCGGGTATTTAATAATATTCGGAATTAAAAACAAATAAAACCAATAAGAAATCGATTATTAGAGGGAGGAAAAAAGCGTGTTAACTACGGAGAAAAGGAAAACAATAATTGGAGAATATCGACTGCATGAACAGGATACGGGTTCTCCCGAAGTTCAGATTGCCCTGCTCAGTGCACGGATCGAATATTTGACCGAGCATTTTAAATCGCACAAAAAGGATCATCATTCCCGCCGCGGCCTTTTGAAGCTGGTAGGTCAAAGAAGAAGACTGCTCAACTACGTTAAAGATAATGATGTTGAACGTTACAGAAATATAATCAAACGTCTGGGACTCAGGAAATAGGACAACTTTTAAGGGCGGAAGGCAATAGTCGATCCGGTTGGCAGGCAGCATATAACTGGCTGGATTCAACCGGCTATTGCATTTCGCCATTAAACTTCCGGTTGCCAGCATATACGATGAAGATGGAGGAAAATTAAATGAGTAACATATTTAGTGCGGAGTTTGCCGGGC
>CAYYBK010000033.1:0-13000 GCA_964470015.1 uncultured Syntrophales bacterium | reverse complement strand
GAATTCCGGAAGGGATAGACGGTTTTGCACTGATGGAACTTTTTAAAAACCAGGCACGGAAATTCGGTTTGGAAGTAATGGCCGCAGATGCGCTCGCCATATCAAAAACCGCTTCCGCAGATGCGTTATGGATTGTCGCTACCGGTGCCAAATCATTTAAAACGCTCAGCATAATTGCGGCAACCGGAGCGCAATGGCGCAAACTGGGCATCCCCGGCGAAGCGGAATTCGCCGGAAGAGGAGTTTCTTATTGCGCCACCTGCGACGGGCCTTTTTATCGCAACAGGGAAGTAGCAGTCATCGGCGGCGGCGATTCGGCAATTCAAGAAGCTCTCTTCCTGACTCATTTTGCCTCTAAAGTAACGGTCATTCACCGCCGCGACCGCCTGCGGGCAACCGGAATTTTGCAAAAACGCGCCGCTGCGGAAAAGAAAATTGCCTTCGCCTGGAATGCGACCCTGGCCGAGGTAGTCGGTGATGATTTTGTAACCGGCATCAGGATTAGGGACACCATCTCCGGCGAGCTGAAATCAATTCCCGCCGCCGGCGTTTTCATATTTGTCGGACGGCTGCCCAACACCGCCGTATTCAATAACGTTTTAAAGCTTGACGCCGGCGGCTATATTGTTACCGATGAAAATATGAACACTTCCGCCGCCGGGATATTCGCCGCCGGGGACTGCCGGGCTAAGATCTTCCGGCAGGTGGTAACCGCCGCCGGCGACGGCGCCAACGCGGCTTTCAGCGCGGAGCTTTACGTCGGCAATTTAAAGGGCGAAGCGTATTGATATTTGCCTTATTTGCCGGCCGCAGAGGAAAAAAGAGCCCCCGCAAGATTTGATCTTCGGCCCTTTTCCGCAATTGTGGCCGCTTAAAACAGGATAACTATTTAATCAGCAGAACATTACACCAGGCAGGTATTTGCTCAATTATGACGTCATTTTTTAACTTCTGGCAAAATTTGCCCGCCCAAATCAGCCCCGATCTTTTCACCGTCGGCTCGTTTCAACTGCGTTATTACAGCCTGATGTATATAGTCGCCTTTGCGTTAATTTACTTGATCGTTCTTTACCGGATCAAACATGAAAACTACGAGTTCAAATCTGAAATAATTCAGGATTATATGGTCTGGGCGATGGTCGGCGTAATTGTCGGTGCAAGAATCGGATACGCGCTCTTTTACAATTTTCATTATTATTTACAGCATCCGCTGGAAATAATTCTCCCCTTCGATTTTTCCGCCGGAATTAAGTTCACCGGACTCAGCGGCATGTCCTACCATGGGGGAGTGATCGGCGTTGTTGCTGTTTCCACTTATTTCTGCATCAAGCGCAAAATCAACTTCTGGTACTTCGCCGATCTTTTTGCGCCGGCAATACCTTTGGGCTACACTTTCGGCCGGATCGGCAATTTTATCAACGGCGAACTCTTCGGCCGCGCGACCGCCGTGCCCTGGGGAATGTACTTTCCGCTCGATCCGACACACAAATTACGCCATCCATCGCAGCTCTACGAAGCTTTTTTCGAAGGAATAGTTTTGTTTCTGTTTCTCTGGTTAATCAGAAAAAAGAGCCGTTTTGACGGATTTCTGCTGGGTCTTTATATCTGCGGATACGGCCTCGTACGCTTTATTATTGAATTTTTCCGTGAACCGGATTATCAACTTGGCTTTGTTTTAGGTTTTTTGAGCATGGGACAAGTCTTGTGCTTGGCGATGATTCTGGGCGGGCTGATTATTTTAGTTTGGCGGGGAAAAATTACAAGCTTGAAATAATTTCCGCACTAATTCCTAACCGCGCCGTTTTCTCTCTGTTATATTCCGGCGGGGTATTCACTGACTGATTTAAGGAGCAGCTTATGGCAAAAAATCTGGTTATTATCGGCGGAGGGGCGGCAGGGCCATCGACAGCCGCCGAAGCCAAGCGTAATGATCCTTCTTTAAACATCACTATCCTGGAAAAAGGAAAGTTTGTTTCTTTCGCCGCCTGACCGACACCCTATTACATCGGTGATGTAATCAAAGACGAAAAAAAATTAATTGTCCGGACACCGGAAAAATTTCGGCAGGCGGGAATCGACGTGCAACTGGCCACAGAAGCAGAAAGCATAAACTACGAAAGAAAAATAATTGAATTAAGCGGGCATAAGACGATCCCCTTCGATATTCTGGTTATGGCGACCGGAACAAAGGCCATCCGCCCCGATCTGCCGGGGAGCCGCCGGCCCGGTGTCTTCACGCTGAAGAATCTGGAAGACGCAATAAACATCAAAGCTTACCTGCAAGAGAAAAAATGCCGCAAAGCGCTTTTTATCGGGGCGGGATTTATTGCCATGGAAATGAGCGAAGCTCTGCGGGGAATTGGTATTCAGACGACGGTTTTTAACATCGAACAACTGCCGGCGAACCGCTGGGATCCGGAATTATCAAAAGTAATACTGGAAGAGTTAAAAACAAACGGCGTGGACTTCGTACCCGGCGTTGAAACCACTGCCATCGAAAGCGGCAAAGACTCCCTGCTGTGCGCCGTCACCAATCAGGGCCGATGGGAAGCCGACTTAATTCTGTTTGCCATTGGTGTCAGGCCGAATGTCGATCTGGCCAAAGCCATGGGGCTAGCCATCGGTAAATCCGGTGCCGTCGCCGTCAATCACCTGCAGCAAACATCAATGGATAATGTTTATGCCGTGGGCGACTGCTGCGAATCCTATCACCGTGTAAGCAAACGCCGGATAAACATTCCCCTGGGCGATATCGCCAATAAACAGGGCCGGGTAGCGGGCCGTAATATCGGCGGTCAGCCGCTTGCCTTTCCCGGAATAGTCGGCGCCCAGTCTTTCCGCCTTTTTAATCTGGAAGTGGCGGCAACCGGCATTGATGAAAAGGAAGCAATAGCCGCCAATTATAACCCGGTAAGCGCTTTAGTATGGGGCAATGCCATTGCCGGCTCGCTGGGGCAGAAGAAAATCGGGTTGAAACTCGTTGCCGATAAAGTTTCGGGGAAATTGCTGGGTGCGCAAGCCGTAGGATCCGCCGGAGCTGTGGGCCGGATTAATGCCCTCTCCGTAGCCCTCTGGGCCGGATTAAGCATTGATGAAGTGGGTTATCTGGATTTAGCATATTCACCGCCGTACAGCGGATCCTGGGATATAATTCACAACGCCGCACAGACATTACGCCGGGCGATGTAAAATTTTGAGGAATTAGCGATGACTTTGTGGTGGATTTCTTTTGCAGTCATAATTCTGGCTTTGCTGGCTCTCGATTTAGGCGTGTTCAACCGCCGGTCTCATGTCATCAAACTGAAGGAAGCTCTGCTGTGGACGGGATTCTGGACAAGCCTCGCCATGATCTTCTGCGGCGGGATATACTTTCTTTACGGTCACAACAAGGCTTTAGAATTTTTGACCGGTTATCTTATTGAAGAATCACTGAGCGTGGATAATCTCTTCGTTTTCCTGCTGCTGTTTCGCTACTTCGGCGTGCCGCAGGAATATGAACACAAAGCACTGTTCTGGGGAATATTAATGGCGCTGGTAACCCGCGGCATATTTATTTTCGGCGGCGTGGCGCTGATTAATAAATTTCACTGGATCATTTACGTTTTCGGTGTTTTTCTCGTCTTTACCGGCATCAAGATGGCGCTGAACAAAGAAACCGAAGTTCATCCCGAAAAAAATATTGCCATCAAGGCGTTACATTTTTTCATACCCGTCGTTAAAAAATTCAGCGGAGACAAATTCTTTATCGTTCAAGAAGGCCGGCGTTACGCCACTCCCATGCTGGCGGTCCTTTTAACTTTGGAAACGACAGACATAATTTTCGCCGTTGATTCCATTCCGGCCGTTCTGGCAATTACGACTGACCCCTTCATCGTATACACTTCCAATGTTTTTGCCATTTTAGGCTTGAGGTCACTGTTTTTTGCCATCTCCGGGCTGATGAAAACATTCCATTTCCTCCACTACGGACTGGCCGTAATCCTGAGCTTTGTAGGAATCAAAATGCTGATTGCCGATTTTTACAAGATACAGACGGGTTTGTCTCTGGCGGTAATAGCGGCGGTGCTGGCATTGTCGATAATAGCATCGCTGATCCGGCCCGTTAAAGATGTTTTAGCGGATGAAAAGAATGAAATCACGGTGCAACATGGAGAATAAATTTCTCACCCCGTCACAAACCCAGGTCAAGGCATGGGCAAGACTTGCCGGCGCCAAATTCCGGAAAACAGAAAAAGTTTTTCCGGCCGAAGGCGTCAAGGTAACGGAAGAGCTTTTGGCGAGCAGCTGGCCGTTGGAAGCAATTCTCTTGCTGCCGGAGAAAAGAAAGTACTGGGAAAAGATTGTCACAAAAGCGCCGGGCAGCGCTCCGCTTTACGCACTGAGCGGCACCCAGTGGCAAAAAATCAGTCAGGACAAGGAACCGGAAGGAATAATGGCTTTGGCGGTAATGCCGCGGGAAGAGTCTTTTACCGATTACCTTGCCTGCGCTTCCGGCAACATGCTGATTATTCATGAAATAAACAATCCCGGCAATCTCGGCGCACTGTTGCGCAGTGCTTTATGGTTCGGCTTTAACAATATCGTGCTGAGCACCGGTTCGGCGGAATACACCAATCCGAAAACAGTCCGCTCTTCAATGGGCAGTTTGTTTCATTTGCATCTTATTTCCGATATCCCGTTAAAAAAAGCCTTGCCGGAAATAAAAAAATCATATTACCTCGTCGGCAGCAATGTCTATGCAGGCCGGGCACCGCACTTTATACAAAAAAATGTTGCCCTGCTGCTCGGCAGCGAAAGCCACGGCTTACCGGACGACTTGCTGACGATGGCTGATGAACAGTGGAGCATCCCGGGCAGCGGCAAAGCCGATTCCCTGAGTTTACCGCAGGCGGCGGCCATCATGATGTATGAATGTGCAAAAAAATAAGATCCCGGAAGGATTATAAAAGCAATTGCTGACTTGCCAGCTTTTTTAACGTAATGGGAATTATGGAACAGTTTCTCCAGATAACAACGACCACTGCCTCCCGGGAAGAGGCCCAGATCATCGCACGGCATCTCGTTGGCGAAAAACTCGCCGCCTGCGTACAGATACTCGGACCGATCAACAGCACGTATCATTGGAAAGGAAATATAGAAACAGCTGATGAATGGCTTTGCCTGATAAAAACCCGGGCAGCGCTCTATGGTAAAGTGGAGAAAGCGATTAGGAGCCTGCATTCCTATGAAACCCCGGAAATAATCGCAACCATGATCAGCAAAGGCAACATTGACTACCTGCGCTGGCTCGATCACGAAATTATGCCGGCGGCATCTGAAAAAAAGCATGCTTGAGCCGGAGCAGGATCGGCTGACGGCCTGATGCCGGGAAGGATAAGACCCGGATTTTTATCGAAGCTGATAATCTGCAAAATATTGCATGGATATTTTATTGATGAGGAGATTTTATGTCCGGAAGACAAGAGTTGGAAAAGAAATGCATTGATACCATCCGTTTTTTGGCCGTTGATGCAATTGAAAAAGCTAAGTCCGGCCATCCCGGCATGCCGCTGGGCGCCGCCGCCGCCGCTTTTACTTTATGGACAAGGCATTTGAAGCATAATCCGCAAAATCCCCGGTGGCCGGATCGCGACCGTTTTGTTCTTTCCGCCGGACATGCGTCCATGCTTTTATACTCCCTGCTTCATCTCACCGGGTACAATCTTTCGCTGGAGGACATTAAAAATTTCCGGCAATGGCAAAGCAGAACACCCGGCCATCCCGAATTTCGCCATACTCCGGGCGTGGAAGTCACCACCGGCCCCCTGGGGCAGGGGTTGGCCAACGCCGTCGGCATGGCGATCGCCGAAGCAAACCTTGCCGCACGGTTTAACCGTGAAAATACAAAAATAATCGATCATTTTACTTATGTCATGGCGGGCGACGGCGATATGATGGAAGGCGTCACCGCCGAGGCCTGCTCCCTCGCCGGACATCTGCGGCTGGGTAAACTAATAGTACTTTATGACGACAATGCGGTTTCCCTGGCCGGCTCCACGGCGCTGTCTTTCACCGAGGATATTGCCATGCGTTTCCGTTCTTACGGCTGGCACGTGCAGAAAGTGCAGGACGGCAATGATGTGCAGGCTATCGACCGCGCCATTAAAAAAGCCAAAAAAGAAAACGGGCGTCCTTCCCTGATCTGCATCCGTTCGACGATCGGGTTCGGCGCCCCCGGCAAACAGGGAACTTGCGAGGCGCATGGCGCACCGCTTGGTCCGGATGAGCGCAAAGGCGCAAAAGTCTCTCTCTGCTGGCCGCAGGAGCCGCTTTTCCATGTGCCGGAAGATGTCCGGAAATTTTTCCATAAAGCGCTGCGTCGCGGTAAAAAATGGGAAAGCCAGTGGCGGGAAATTCTGCAAAACTATAAAAATGCCAATCCGGCGGAGGCCGCCGAGTTCTTGCGGACGGATGCCGGCGAACTGCCGCCCGACTGGGAAACCGCCCTTAATTATTTTCCCGGCGGCACCAAAGATACGGCCACACGCAAGGCTTCGGAAACCGTGCTGCAGTCCCTGGCCGCCAAAATTCCCGAACTTATCGGCGGTTCCGCCGATCTGAATCCCTCCACCTTCACCTGGCTCAAAGGCCGCGGTGATTTTCAGAGTCCGGCCACTTCCCCGGATAGACTGCACGGCATGGTCGGCGGCGGCTGGAATTACCTGGGGCGTAATATTCACTTCGGCGTGCGCGAACATGCCATGGGCTCGATTGCCGTCGGCCTGGCTCTGCACGGCGGATTTATCCCTTATACCGCAACCTTTCTGACTTTTGCCGATTATATGCGTCCGCCGCTGCGGCTGGCTGCACTGATGGGACTGCGGGCGATATTCGTTTTTACCCATGACAGCATCGGCGTCGGCGAAGACGGACCCACCCATCAGCCTGTCGAACAGATCATGAATATGCGGCAGGTACCAAATCTTACGGTAATCCGGCCGGCCGATGCCAATGAAACCGTGGAAGCCTGGCGGCTGGCGTTATCGAAAACCGGCGGGCCGACCGTTCTCGTCTTCAGCCGCCAAAATCTGCCGGTTCTGGACCGCACAGCATGTGCACCGGCAGCCGAAACAAGGCGGGGCGGATACATCTTATGGGAATCGGCGGCACCTCCCCGCATAGTGCTGATCGCCACCGGATCGGAAACGGCCATAACACTGGAAGCGGCGCGCAAACTTAATGCGGAAGGCGTGCAAGTCCGTGTTGTCTCCATGCCCAGCTGGGATATTTTTGACAGCCAGCCGCAGGAATACCGCGATACAATACTGCCGCCGCAGGTCAGCGCCCGGCTTGCCGTGGAAGCCGGCATTAAACTCGGCTGGGAGCACTATACCGGACTTACCGGGAAAATTATCGGGATGGAAAGTTTCGGCGCCAGCGCCCCCGGGCCGGTTCTTTACGAAAAATTCGGCTTTACGGCGGCGGAAATCGTAATAGCCGCCAAGGCCTTACTCAAGCTCGCATGACAGAGGAAAATAATGGATGATGCCCGCCTCGATTTCTTCCTTGGCCCATACGAACGTGCGGTTTCCGATACATTAAACGCGCTGAATAAAAGCAGCGTTCTCCGCCGCATTTGGCTTGCCGATTATACTGTCTGGAAACCGGCTCCGGATGAGATCATTAATCGTCTGGGATGGCTTCATGCGCCGGAAGATACGCTAAAACAGTTATCATATATCGACGCGGTTCTCCGTCCGGTAATCGCCGAAGGTTATAAAAATGCCGTGCTTTTGGGAATGGGCGGCTCCAGTCTGGCCGCCGATGTATTCCGTAAAATCTTCGGGCGGAAGACGGGTTATCCAAACTTATTAATTTGGGATTCAACCGATCCGTTTGCCCTTGCCCGGATTTCTCAGACACTGCAACCGGAAGAAACTTTTTATTTCGTATCTTCCAAATCGGGCACAACCCTGGAAACGGTTTTATTGTTCCATTACTTCTACAATTCGGCCCGGAATAAACTGGGACAGCGCGCCGGAGGCCATTTTATCATTATTACCGATCCCGACAGCCCGCTGGAAGACATTGCCTATAGATTGTCGTTAAGACATGTATTCCTGAGCAATCCCGCTATCGGCGGGCGCTATGCGGCACTTTCCTTCCCGGGAATAGTTCCGGCAATGCTGGCCGGTACTGATGTCGACCGCCTCTTGCAAAACGCCCTGGCCGTCACCAAAAAAGAAATGGCCGCCGCTGGCAATAATTGCACCTCCACCGCCGGTCTTCTGGGTGCGGCCTTAGGCGCGCTGGCGCTCCGGGGCCGCAATAAACTCACTTTCATTTTCCCGCCCCTGTGGAAACCTCTGGGCGGTTGGCTGGAACAGCTCATTGCCGAAAGCACGGGCAAAGAAGGCCGGGGAATTATACCCGTCTGTGAAGATATTTTACAGGAACCGGCAACCTATAATGACGACCGCCTGTTTGTCGTCTTTCAAAGCAAAACAAAACCAGCCGCGGCCCGGATATCGCAGATTATTGCCGCCGGACATCCGGTGATTACCGTCAAACTGACCGATAAATTTCAGCTGGGCGGACAGATGTTTCTCTGGGAAATGGCAACCGCGGTAGCCGGACATATCCTGGGCATCAACCCCTTTAATCAGCCGGATGTGGAAGCCACGAAAACCATCACGCGCCGGATTATCGATCTGTACCGGGGGAAAAAGGAACTGCCGTCGGAAAAAGCTTTCATTGCAGGAGAAGATTGCAGCGTATACTTATCCGGTGAAAGCACCGCGGCAACACCCGCCGCGGCGCTGGTCGACTTTCTGAACGCAGCAAATAAAAGCGCCTACGTTTGCCTGCAGATATTTCTGAAATCGACACCGGAAATAAATGCGGCTCTTCGCCGGCTGCGTGCGGCAATCCGCTCCAGATACCGGCTGGCCGTAACAATTGGCTACGGACCGCGTTATCTGCATTCCATCGGGCAACTGCACAAGGGCGACGCCGGAAAGGGCTTGTTCATTCAGTTCACTGCCGGCAACAGACGGGATATCGACATCCCTGACGGTCCGGGCAGCGCAGGTTCGACGCTCACGTTTGGCACCCTGCAATCGGCGCAAGCCATCGGCGACAGACAGGTGCTGATCGGTTTGGGCCGGAAAGTTATCCGTTTTCATCTTAAAAAGCATATTTCCGCCAATATAAAATTATTGGCCGATTACCTGCAAAAAATTACCGTTTAACTTTTATTATCTTTTTTAACTAATAAACTTAATTATTATCTATGTTTACCATTATGAAACACCCGGCGGTGAGACCCACCGTAACAGTCATCACCGCATAAAAATTACGACAAAACACCAAATATTGTTTGACATTCTGCCAATAATTAACTATTCAATTCATGAATTATTATTCATGAATTATCATTGCTTTAAGAATTGCTGTTATCTGAGGAAGGGGGGCCGTCATTTGATGAACAGTCAAGTGGCGGTCGTTTTTTATAAACTTTATATTTCATCGTCTTTGCAGCTGATCTGATCTCATGGGCGATTTAATATTATAAATTACTTAATTTTAAGAGGTGATTATGATTCCACAGATAGGACCCATCCGTGTAGAGTTTATTCTTTTTGCCCTCACGCTTGTCGGAGTGGCGCTTTTTCACACGAAAACCATGTACGTTGCCCTTTGCGGGCTGCTGGCGGTACTTATTTTTAAATGGATTTTTATACCCGACTTTTCTCTTTATACGCATATTCTGGGCGGTCACGGCCACGAAGGAGAATGGCGGACGTTAGTCAATCTGCTGGGGCTTCTTTTCGGTTTTGCGATATTGGCCAAGCATTTCGAAGAGTCGAAAATTCCCGAAATACTACCCAAATTTCTGCCGGGCGGATACTGGGGATCCTTTGCCCTGCTTTTCTTCGTTATGATAATTTCGAGCTTTTTGGATAACATCGCCGCCGCCATGATCGGTGGAACAATTGCATTTGTTGTGTTTCAGGGCCGCGTGCATATCGGCTATCTGGCGGCAATCGTTGCCGCATCTAATGCCGGTGGCGCGCCGAGCGTCGTGGGAGATACCACGACAACGCTGATGTGGATTGACGGTATTTCTCCTGCGGATGTAATTCATGCCCTGCCCGGTTCTTTGGGCGCATTCCTTGTTTTTGGTTTGATCGGTGCTTATCAGCAGCACAAACATCAGGAGATTCAAAGTTCCGTCAATTCCGATATTAAAGTTGATTACGGCAAGCTGCTTATCGTATTTTTGATTCTGGTTCTAGCAATTGTCACGAACTGGAAATTGGATTTTCCGGCGGTGGGAGTGTGGGTGGCGATTTTCATCGGAACTATTTTCCGCAAAACACCGTGGTCCGAATTGAAAAACGCCTGGCAGGGAACGGTTTTTCTGATGTCGCTTGTAACCTGTGCCTCCCTGATGCCTGTCGAGGAGCTGCCGACCGCCTCTTGGGTAACGGCCTTAGGTTTGGGATTTGTATCGGCTGTATTTGACAACATTCCGCTCACTAAGCTCTGCCTGGTGCAGGGCGGCTATGATTGGGGGATGCTTGCCTATACCGTAGGATTCGGCGGTTCGATGATCTGGTTCGGATCATCGGCCGGCGTCGCCCTCTCCAATCGTTTCCATGAAGCCAAAAATGTATTCCAATATGTCAAGAACGGCTGGCATGTAACCGTGGCTTACGTAGTGGGATTCGTCCTGATCTTGGGGCTGCTGGGCTGGCAACCCCATCCGCCGCACAAGAAAGTTGCGGCAACCGCAACCGTGCAGATGGAAACCCAGAAAAGATAAAATTCCGGATTTGGAATAAAAGCAGCCGCTTCTTTCCCAATACCGACGGGGAGTTTAAATGAAAAGAGGGGAGCAGGTATTTAAACCTGCCCCCCTTCTTTTTCTTTCCGTAAATAGAATCGTTTTTAAAGATTAATTTTTAATCTTTGCTATTTTCTTCGCCATCTTCATCTTTTCGCCAAGATTGCCAAGGCGCTGATACATAACCCGCTGGCTTTGCGGAGAACCGGCGCCGTGCATGCTCTCTACAAGAGCCGTGCCGCCCGTCATGTTCTCGAGCAGACGCAAAATCATCATTCTGTTCTCCGTAGAAACATTCTCTACGCCCTTCATATATTTCTTAACATATTTACCGATCTCGGGGCTGTTCAAATCGTTGCTGAACGGCAGCGTTGCCAAAATACCACCGGCAACATCGTGCGCCAGACGCGATATTTCATAAATAACGCGGGTAATATTATGCTTCGTGCAATTAGCCAGAAGAGGATCCGGATAGTAGGATCCGCTCTTCGTTTTTGCGCCCATCGCGGAGCAGGCTACGGAGCCTGAATAAACTGTTTCCGCCAGATGAGACATTTCGACAAGCTTATCCTTAATGTGGGAAGCATTCAATGTACCCTGATACTGGGCGGCAACGGCCGCGGCACCGATAATAATATCCGAAACACCGCCTTTGCAGCCGCCGTAATTCTGGCGATGCAGGGTAGCGAATCTTTCGACAAGAGTTCCACAGAAGTCAATCTCGCCGCACATGAAGACTCTTTCCCAGGGAACAAACACATCCTCAAATACGACCAGCGCTTCGCCGCCCACCATGCCGAAGTCACAGTTACCGGCGTCAATGCCGCTTTCAAATTTTCGCTCTTCGTTGGTCTGGCGGCCGAAAATCATCGTCACACCTTTGGAATCCAGCGGAATAGCGGCAACGATCGCATATGCTTCATCGCCTTCGCCCATGGCCTGTGTCGGCAGGATCATGATCTCATGGCTGTTTACCGCACCGGTCTGATGCGCCTTGGCGCCGCGGATGACAACGCCGTCCTTCCGTTTTTCGACAATGCGGGTAAAGAGATCGGGGTCAGCCTGCTGACTCGGTCTCTTGGAACGGTCGCCTTTGGGGTCCGTCATACCGCCGACCAGCATGAAATTTTCTTCCTGAATTTTTTTGAGGTATTCCAGAAAACGGGTGAAATATTTGGTCCCGTATTTTTCATCTATTTCATAGGTGGTCATATAAAGCGCGTTGAGAGCATCGAAACCGACGCAGCGCTGGTAGCAGCTGGCCGTTTCATGGGAAATCAGCCTTAACATCTGCACCTTTTTGATCAGGTCTTCCACCGATTGATGAATATGCGTAAAACGGCTGATTTTCTTCCCTGTAATATGGCTGGTGGCCGTCAAAAGGTCTTCGCTTTCCGGCAGCAGGGCCAGTTCATAGGTTTTGCCCGCGGAGTTTATATGCGGAACAAATGCCGGGTGGGTGGTGCGGTCCTCTACACGTTTGCCATTATAATAAATTACTACTTTCTGATCCTTCAAACTCTTTACATAATCTTCTTTTGTCTTAATCTTCATTTTTTACCTCTCTTAATAAGTTTTGAACGATTTCATCCGGTTTAATGTTATCGTTTCTGATTGATAAAACTTCTCCATGTTTTAAAAAATCAAATTTTTTTTCCAAACATGCCGCTTCGCATCCGTGAATCAACAATACCTTTTCCCAATTACCATCGTCCAGAGTAACCCATTCGATTTGATCCCCTGCCAATGACCTTATCTCTGCAACATACTCTGCACGGTCGAATGTTGGATTGCAACCGCCGCAGTATTTCAGGGCTACTCTCTTTTTGACCATTCCACACAAAAACTAAATATTTCTCCTGCTCTTTTCATTCAGCAGCACTTAAGACCGATAGGCGAATTCTCCACGGTCGGCTACTGCTATGTTTGTTCAATAAACTCGGCATCGTTATGCACTCAATACGCACATGCCTTTTCCATAACATTGCAACAGCAACTGAACTTATGCTTTCAGGACTTCGTCAATTCCCTTTTGCTTTGCTTCGAGAATCAATTGGGCCGCCCACCTGGCCGCCTTTCCCACCACGGAAGTGCAGGCCGTCGAATGGCCGCCAGCGGCGATGAAAGCGTCAAACTCCTTGTACATGTCGAACGACCGGCCCATGATCTTGG
>CAYYBK010000032.1:0-13603 GCA_964470015.1 uncultured Syntrophales bacterium | reverse complement strand
GTCATTGCGCCGCGTCCGAACGACTCTGCCAGAGCCGGTACAGTTGGGCTGTGTCAGATCCGGGCCTGATGCTCAATGTAGACAAGACCCAGCCCCCGCAGGAATTTCTGGTATGTAAAGCATTCTTCCAGATCCATTGCCGCGCTGCCGACGGAGGCAATACCCTCCGTGCGGTTAACGATTTCACCTTTGCCGTTCTTTACGATGAAACTTTTGTCGCGACTGGCCTTAATATTACGCGCAATCTTATCCAGCGCCCATTCCCATTCGACTTCTTTCCACGCGGTTCCATAAGGCTCCCGGTAAAGAGGTTTGCTCAGACGGTTTTCATTGACCGCCATCTGATAAATAGAACCGCCTTTGGCACACAGCGAACCCCTGTTAATCGGACTGTCTGGATCTCCTTCCGCATTGACCACTTTACCGTCTTTTACCGATACAATAATACTGCATCCAACGGAACAGTACGGGCAAACGGTTGTGGTTTCCCTGGCGTATTTGATTTTCAGCGGCTGCACGTAAGCGGCTACCGGTTTTAAGCTGAAACCAAGTCCACTGGCAGCTATCACCGCTCCGGATACTTTCAAAAAACATCTTCTGTTTATATTCATTAATTTCTCTCCTTTCCCCCTAGAAATGGATAAACTCGTCCGCAAGCTATCCTTTCCAAACACGGGAGGCACGGTCGTTTCCAGCCGCACCCATCGTTCACCTTTCATGGAGAAATTCTTTAGAAAAGGTGAATCGGAGAGCGTGATATAGGTTGGTCAATAAATTTTTATCAAAGATAGATTTATTTTAGCTGTTATTTTTTCAGGCCCTTAATAAAAATACTCAGACTATCTTTTACTGTTGTATGAATTTTTTTGGCTCGTTTTACCGGCACTCCAGTAAATAAATAAAGAGAAATAATGCCGTTGAGTAAACCCCATATGGCATTTTGGGCCTGCCGGACATTAAGCTCTGGAGAAAATTCGCCGGAATCAACTCCTTTTTGCAGAATTTCTCCGATGATATGAATGTTATCGTTGGCCGTACGCATGAGGTTGCTGTTTTGTTCTTCGGAAAGCGTCATTTGATCAGACCTGATCATGAAAGCCATGAATATCCGGAACAGCTCCTTATCATAAAGAAAATAATCAACATAAATACGGGCAAAATCCAATAAAAATTCCGCCGCCGATGCCTGCTTGTCAAAAAAGTTGCTTATTCGTTTATGAAACTCAATATTATCAGCAATCAAAATCTGAACGTATATCTCTTCCTTGCTCTCGAAATAAAGATAAATCGACCCCTTGCTGAGCTCGGCATGGGCCGCGATACTGTCCACAGTTACAAATTTAAAACCTCGCTCGAAAAACAGCTTGCGTGCCGCTCTCAGAATCGCGTTTCTTCGTTTTTCCCGCTCTTTTTTTCTTCTTTCTTCCAGACTCAATGTCAATTTTCCTCTTCGTTTTCCCAGCCCTTACCCATCCCCTTGAAAATTTATTATCACCGGCGGACTAAACAATTGATACATCAGCATACAATTCCGCCGCCGGGTATCCCGCTTAAATAATATTTAAGAAAACAAGCAGGCTGCTCATTGGTTCGCCTTCCATATGACCACCGGTCATGGTGCTATATTATAATTATTCCGCTGTCAAGTAAAAAGAGATCAGCTGATCAGATTACCTAATGAAATCTGCGGCCTTTGCACTTTCAAACAGGAACCGCAGTTTCCTCAATTATACTTGCAATAATTGTTTCATCGGTTTTTCCGCTCAGGCGGGCTTCCGTAGTCAGGAAAAGACGATGCGCCAAAACAGGAATCGCCAGCGTTTTTACATCGTCGGGGATCACAAATGTGCGGCCCTCCACCGCGGCGCGCGCCTGTGCGGCAGCCTGCAGCCCCAGCGCCGCCCGAGGACTTGCGCCCAGTTTTATATCTTTATGGGATCTGGTTTTCCGCACCAATTCCACGGCGTATTTGAGGACATCGGCACTGATGTGAATGCGACGGCAGATTTTAATCAGCTCCAAAAGCTCTCCCGCATCTGTCATTCTTTCCAGATTGTCGAGGGGATTTATTTCCTGAAAGCGGGACAATATTTGTTCTTCTTCCTGCGGGCCGGGATAACCGATCCGCAACCGCATCAGAAAACGATCGAGCTGTGCTTCCGGCAGAGGAAATGTCCCCTCCAATTCTATCGGATTTTGTGTGGCAATAATCAAAAAAGGGCGGGGCAGTGGCATCGTCGTCAAATCAACCGTTATCTGACGCTCCTGCATGGCCTCCAGAAGGCAGGACTGAGTGCGCGGCATGGCACGGTTGATTTCATCAACGACAACAATATTGGCCATAATCGGCCCGGGATGAAACATAAACTCCGCCGTCTTTTGATTAAAATAATTTACTCCCGTAATGTCGGATGGCAAGAGATCGGGAGTGCATTGTATTCTTTTAAAAGAACAGCCCAGCGATTTTGTTGCGGCTTTCGCCATCATGGTCTTACCAAGACCAGGCACGTCTTCAATTAAAATATGCCCCTCGCTCAGTAATGCAATGAAGATGAGTTTGACCGTTTCTTCCTTGTTGACGATGACCTGCTCCACATTATTAATAAATTTCCCGGCCGTATCGTTTATTCTCTCGATGTCCTGAGAGCCGACCGGCTTTAAATCAAGCATAATTTATTTCCTCCTTCTCCGGAAAAAAAATTGTTTTTTGTATTGTTTAATTTTTTTATAACTTTCCCAAGCTTGCTGCAATATTTCTTTACTCAATTTAACCTCGCCATAACGGACTTTCACGAATTGCTGTGTAATAAAGCTCAACTCACCGGCCGCTTCCGGGAACCAACCGCCCATTTGCAGATACAATTCATCGGGCGTTTGTGAGCTTTTCCGGCGGTAACCCGCCATGGCCGCCCATCGTAAAATCTGGCCATAAATAAATTTAATGGTCACTACATCGTCATTGCGACCCTGCCACCGGACATACATCCATTGTATTTTTTTCATAAACGCGACAGCGGCATTGCAAACCAAATCAAAAACCGCCCGCAGATGAAATCCATTTAAGCTGTAAGCATTCATACGAATTTTATTTTTGCGTTTACGGAAACTAACCAGCAGATCACTGGAAACCCTCAGCAGTGCGGCAAGAATGACCATAATGAAAAGGCCGATCACCATTCTGCCTCCCCAGATGCGTAAAGACTCCGGCAATCTGAACAAAACAGACAGCGCTGGCGGCTCCTGGGGCTTTTTTGCCGCCGTCAGGGGAATAGGCGCCGTTTCCGGCCGCGGGATAAAATCCGCCAGAAAAGACAACATTTGGCCGATCAGGTTAACGATGAAAACCAGCATGCTTCTTCCCGCACGGTACAGCATATCAACTAAATCCGGATTCAGAAGAACGGCCAACAGCAATCCGCAAATCACCGTCAGGACGATACAGCCGGCGGCGGATGCATTGGTAATCAGGGAAAAGCCCGCAGCAGCGGCCGATCTTTCCCTGCGCGCAAAAAACAGACTGATCATACCGCAGACAAAAAAGACGATTACCGGCGTGAAATAAACGCCCTCCGCCTTTGCTAGAGCATGCAAGGCAAAAAATATAAAAAGAATCAAAAAACCGAATTGAAATTCTCCCAAACAGTTGTAATAATTAAGTTCAGTTGCAGCCAGCCGGAAACCTTTATACCAGTAAACTGCTGTAGTAATGATAATAGCCATTCCCAGAAATACGCCGAAGCTGTTTTCGGTCAGAATATTACCGGAAGCGATAAACTGCAGGCTCATATTAAAAGGAGGCAACAGCGAAAAGACTAAAACAACGGCAAGGAGATTGATGATCGCCGGCCAGACGAAGGACCTAAAAGACTGGACAAGCACGACATTTAGAACGACGGCGGCAAAATAGACCGGCAGAATAGCAAAAGCGGAAATTTTATTCCCCAAGGCATGGCTTAAAATGAAATCAGCCGCGCAGAAAAGCCAGGCCGCCTGCATGCCGGCCGGGAATATGATCCGCCCCATATGCAGTAAAATATTCTTTATTGTTGCAGCTCGCATTGAATATAACCATTCCGCAATTCATACTTGTAGGCGGCGACTTCCCCGCGCAGCGGATTATCTTTCCGGATGCCGGGATGAACCACCACAACTTTATATCCCGCCCGCTTCATGGTCATTATCGAGCGTAAAACCGGTTCGCCCCATTGAGTTGCCGCAAAAACAAAAGTTGTTCCCGGCCGCAAACTGTTTAAAACAGACGTGAAAAATAATTCCCAGCGTCCTTCCGCCCGGGGATTTATTTTGGCGAAAGTCTCCAGGAGAATATCCATTTTATTTTTGTTGCCGTCCGGGAAAATGGCCGCTGGCTTCCCGGAATCCTTTAAAGAACAATTGGAAATCAATCCCACCGAATTTCCCTGTTCAATAGCGCGGTGCGCAATCGCCGCCAGGACACAGATAGCTGTTTCCAATTCATCTTCCATACAAAATTCTTCCGCTGGCAGGAAAAGGGCCATTTGACCCATTACCGTCGGTTCGAAAATCTTCACCTGTAAACGGTCACGCCGGGCACTGGCCTTCCAGTGAATATGGCGGAATTCGTCGTTTGTACAGTAATCGCGCACCCCCATCGTGCGAGTATGGTCATAAAAAAGATGCTCTTTAAAACAGACGCCTCCGGTCGGATAAAGCGAAAAGATGTCCAGGTCTTTTATCGGATAAAGGCGGGGATAAACAACTAACGCTTCCTCATTGATAAACTCCGCCCTTTGCGAATAAAGCCCGAAAAGATCTCCGGAGGTCAACGTCAGTTTGTTCAAGGGGTAATAACCGCGCCGGCTGCAGACAATGGCAGGATGGAATTCGGCAACACTAAAAGCCTCCATGGAAAAATCAAAGGTCAGTTCCGGTATTTCCGGTTGACCATCCAAGCCGTCATCGTCGTTAACATCAGCAATGGTTATGCCCGCCGGAATGGGAATTGCAGCATGTATCCAGAAGAGCGGCACAAATTTGTTATTGGCAATTTCAATATTTACTACCGCGGCGTCTTGTGGGAAGAAATGCCTCTGTGGCAGCGACAGCCGGCAGTGAACTTTAAAGAGCATGACCTTGCTGACGGCTCGGGCAATAAGCGCCAATGCCAGGACAAAACTTATGAGAACGGTAAAAGAATGAATATTCTGTTCCAGTGCGACAAAAAGAACAACCAAAAAAATGATCAAACCGACGCGGTGAAAGATGATGCCCGTGGGTACAGATTTGGTTTTAATTGCCGGCAAATAATTTAATATTTCCGCTTCTCTCATTATAGACTGACCGGTTCCTCCTTATATTTGCATTCTGCGCTCAATCCCGAGCGCCGCAATTTTTAAAGTTTTTGCAGCTCCCGGACAAGCACTTCCAAAAACGGCCGCTGATTAATATCATGGACATCGATATAGCGGATAACACCTTTTTTATCGATAATGAAAACCGCCCGTTCCGAGGTTCCGTCAGAACGCAATATACCGAATTTTGCGGCGACCGCACCATGCGGCCAGAAATCAGAAAGCACCTCAAACCACAAGTCGCCCATCTGCGCAATCCAGGCAAAGAGTGTGGGGATGTTGTCCACCGTAATGCCTAGTAAAACAGCTTCGTGTTGCTCAAAGATATCCCGAACAATATTATAGCCCGGCCATTGATCTGAACAAACCGGCGTCCATGCCGCCGGCACAAAAGAAAGAACTACATTTTTCCGGCCGATGTAATGGTTTAACGAAATTGTTTTACCGCTGACCGCCGGGAGTGAAAAATCCGGCGCTTGCTGGCCGACCATGACTTTTAAAACACTGTCGTGCGGCTTCATCATCCCCGGATTATATACATTATTTTTAAAGGCTTCGGATAAGGCAAAAGCGCTTTGCCCGGAAAAGAAAATCATTAATGCCGCCAGCAGTACTTTATATTTTTTCATTTTCTACTCTTACTTCACCCCGGACAGTTGCGCAATCTGCGCCAGAAACAGTTCGACGTTTTCTATCGCTCCCAGCCGAGAATAAATTACCTGGGGCTGTTTTTTTTCTTCAAGCTTCACCACAATAAAATAAGGCGTCCTGGTCTCCCCGAAAACTTTATGCAATTTAAAATCCCCATCGGGTATTAAAGGAAATTTAACATCATATTTTTTCCTGAAAACTCCCGTTTCAAAAAGTGAATTCCCCACCCCGATGCCAATAATCTTAATTTTCCCCCGGCTTGCCGGATTGTTTTCAATCAATTGGTGAAGTTTATTCATCTTCGGCGCCTCCGCCTGACAATAAGGACAATACATGCTGTATACTTCGATGATCAAAGCTTGCGCCTTGACTTCACTGACATGAAAATTATCTCCGCCGGCAGACAAACCAAGATACCGAAGAGCGACGGCATCTTTCGGTTTTGTCAGTTCCATTTCCGGCAGCGCGCTGCCGACCTGGGGCGTTCCGCCCTGCGCGAAGCCGAATGCTGCGGTCAGAACGAACATAATTGCTACGATCGCTGCCATACTGCAAATATTTTTTGCCATAATTTTGCCTTCTTCCGTTAATTGCGGGACATCAAATGCCGCACGGCTTTTTCCAGACCGTCCAGTGAGAGTTCGAACATCGTAAATACCTGTCTGATCTTCTGGATGGTCCAAGTGCTTTGCCAAATTTCCTGCGCTACGGGATTGAGCCAGACGGCATGGCGGAAGGTTTTAGCAAGCAGCTGTAGATATTCGATACTGGGCCGAGACTCCTTCTGCTGAAAATAAATGACACCGGCGGGGTCGATAAGCTCGTAGGGCGCCATCGACGCATCACCGACAATCACCAAGCGGGTTTCCGGATCGCTGCGTACAAAATCGTCCACTGCCAATGGTTTGTTGTGCCGTCCCGGATCCTGCCATACGTTTTTATAAATGGTGTTATGAAAATAGTAAATCTCCAATTCCTTGAATTGAAAGTTGGCGTAATGAAAAAGAATCTGTACCAGTTCCACATACGGATCCATGGACCAGCCGCCGTTATCAATAAAGAGCTTCACTTTCAGGCGATCGGCCAGACGCCGGTCAAACACAATTTCAATTTCGCCGGCGCTGCGCATTGTCTGGTAAATCGTTTTATCGATATTTACAACATCCCGCGGTCCGGACGGCGCCATGTATTTGAGCCGTTTGAGAGCTTCTCCGATTTGCGAAGAAGTGAGCGGACCCTCCTGGGAATAATCACGATAGCGCCTTTCCATCGCCACTTTGACCGCCGATTTGTTGACAGACTGACCACCAATCCGCATACCGCCGGGATGAATACCGTCATGGCCGACCGGTGAAGTGCCCTTGGTCCCGATCCAGTAATTGCCGCCGTGATGAGCTTCGGTCTGCTCTTTAAGTCGCGCCAGAAAGTAAGCCTCCAGTTCTTCCGGCGTCATTTCTTTGATTTTCTCCTCCGGCAGCCCCAGAGCCTTCGCCATTGCCCCCGGATCCTTGAGCCATTCTTCCAGCAGCATTTTGGCCAGATCGGTAAGTTCCTCCTCCGTCGGTTCGACTTCCGTTATGCCCCGAAAAGCCCGGGCAAAAGTCCGGTCATAAATGTCAAAATAGCGTTCGCTCTTGACCAGAAGCGAACGGGCCGCAATGTAAAAATCTTCCAGTGACCGGACAAGCCCCATGCCCAGCGCTTTCTGCAGACGCAAAAATGACGTAGGAGATACAGGAATACCTTTATCGCGCAGCATATAAAAGAACTCTACAAACATAATTCATCAGCCTACTTGATATTTGCCGTCTGATGGGAGGCAAGATAAAGATCACTGCTTTTTTTAAATAATACTCCCAGATACGGAATATTCTGCTTCATATTCTTGACTTGAAAATCGGGGTCCGCCTGCAGGGCGCGGATCCAGTTGATCAGTTCGCGGGTGGCGGGTTTTTTCTCCACACCACGGACATCCCGCAGCCGGTAAAAAGTATCTAGGCAAACCGTCGCCAGATCGTTGTTTAAAGCGGGGAAATGAACACCGATAATCTGACGCATCAGATTGCGGTCAGGAAAGGCAATGTGATGAAAATTGCAGCGTCCCAGGAAGGGATCGGATAAATCCTTTTTGGCATTGGAGGTAATAATCACCACCGGCCGGCATCTGGCCGTAATAGTTTTATCAATTTCCATGATATCGAACTGCATCTGGTCGAGAATGTCCAGCATATCGTCCTGAAAATCGGTATCAGCTTTGTCAATTTCATCAATTAAAAGAATAACCCGTTTTTCCGCAACGAACGCCTGACCGATTTTTCCCATTTTTATGTATTCCTCGATATTGCTGACATCGCGGCCGGTATCGCCGAAGCGGCTGTCGTTCAGGCGGGTCAACGTATCGTACTGATAGAGCGCATCAATCAGTTTCATGCTGGATTTGACGTTCAGCACGATCAAAGGCATATGCAGACTTTCCGCAATCGCATGCGCCAGCATTGTTTTACCGGTACCCGGCTCGCCCTTAAGCAAAAGTGGCATTTCCAAAGCAATGGAGATATTCACTATCTTGGCTAACTCATCATCGAGAACGTAACGCGAAGCTCCACGAAATTTTGCAGGGCGGTTATCCGGTAACATAAATCACTCCTTAATTTTAATTTACATTTTATGTTGATTAAACGCCGAGGCAAGTCGCCGATGAAATGGGTAAGATTATACTCAGGTATCATCCCTTTGCGACTGTCTCGGTATTTCATTTATGTTTTATAGTGTTATATATCCACGTCACTTTGTCAATGACAGGAATAATGTTTTCGCAAGGAGGTTCCGCTGCGGCAAAACAATTATCCCCAAAAAATTTTCCGAGAAAATACTTGACAAATCCTTCCTTCGTGCTACTAACATAAAATTAATAACACCATGGGGCAGCACGGATGCGGATAATAAATGTAATTGCGGGAATTCTTCTGATTAATCTACTGCTCAGCCCGGCGGCTCAGGCAGCGCACCCGCTCGTGACCGACGATACGGGAACACAGGGGAAGGGGAAGTTTCAACTGGAGTTAACCGGAGAATACAATAAAGACAAAGAAAACGTCGCCGGCGTTTCCGTTAAAGAAACAGGTCACGAAGCGGCGGCAACAATTTCTTACGGCGCGGGCGAAGCCATTGACCTTGTACTGAGCTGTCCCTATCAATGGGTCAAGACAGAGGAAAACGGTACGACCACCGCTGATGAAGACGGAATTTCCGACACTGTTGTCGAAGCAAAATGGCGCTTTTGGCAGCAGGAATGTTTCAGCCTGGCGCTAAAACCGGGCATTCGTTTTCCCACCGGTAATGACGAAAAAGGACTCGGAGCCGGAAAAGTTGGCGGCCATTTATTTTTCATCGGCTCTTGGGAACTGGACGCTTGGGCAATCCATACCAATCTGGGATACATCCGCAATGAAAACAAAGCCGATGAACAAAAAAATATTTGGCATGCTTCGCTGGCCGCAACATGGAAATTCGTTAAGGATATAAAACTTGCCGCCAACGTGGGCATCGAGCGCAACCCGGATGACAGCGCCAAGCATGACCCCGCCTTCCTGCTCGGCGGCCTGATCTATTCCGTTACGGAAAATATCGACTTCGACTGCGGTGTGAAATGCGGCATAAATGAGGCCGAAACGGATTTTTCGTTTCTGGCGGGCGTTGCCTTGAGATTTTAGATCAGTTAAGGAGAAATCATTATGCACATGGCGGACGCTTTAATTTCGCCGACGGTTGGCGCTACGATGTGGGCCGGTTCCCTGGCCGTTCTGGGATATTCTTCGAGGAAGCTCAAAAAAACGATCGACAACAGAACTATCCCCCTGATGGGGGTAATGGGCGCCTTTATTTTCGCCGCCCAGATGATAAATTTTACGATTCCCGGAACCGGTTCAAGCGGACACCTGGGCGGGGGGATGATTCTGACCGCTATTCTGGGGCCATATGCGGCATTTCTTGTTATAACTTCGGTGCTCACGGTACAGGCACTCTTTTTTGCCGACGGCGGATTGCTCGCCTTGGGGTGCAACATCTGGAATCTCGGTGTTTATCCCTGTTTTATCGGTTATTGTCTTATCTACAAACCGCTGGCCGGAAACGGCGTAAACTCGCGGCGGATTTTTCTGGCCGCCATCTTCAGTGTCATCGTGGCATTGCAGCTGGGCGCCTTTTCAGTTGTTTTGGAAACACTGTTTTCCGGCAAAAGCGACTTGCCCTTTGATACTTTTTTACTGCTTATGCAGCCGATTCATCTGGCGATCGGACTTGTGGAGGGAATGGTTACAGCTTTCATCATCAGTTACGTAAAAAATGCCCGGCCGGAAATTCTGGAAAGCAGCGCCACGTACCACCCTCTTGCCGCCGAAACTCCGGTAAAAAAAATTATTACTGTTTTCATCGTGCTGGCTGTCATAGTTGGCGGCGTATTTTCCTGGTTTGCCTCCACTCATCCCGATGGCCTGGAATGGTCGATTGCCAAAATTACCGGCAAGGAAGAACTGACGGAACAGGGCAATGGCATCGCACCCGTCCTCAGGGAGTTGCAGGAGAAGACCGCTTTTCTTCCCGATTACAACTTTAAGACGGGAATGAAGGAAGAAACGGAAAAAGCAGCAGAACCGGACTGGCCGGCAATAGAAGCGGGAACATCGGTTGCCGGTATTCTGGGCAGCGTTATTGTCCTGGGCATTGTTTTTCTTATTGGCTTCGGCATCAGGTGTCTAAAGCGCAATATCTGAATAACATCATACAGCAAAGACAAGGATAAACGATGACTTTTGACACCGCATATTATAATATCGGCTATCTGGACCGGCTCTCTTATCGGGACACTTTCATCCACAGGCTCGACCCGCGCATTAAATTAATCACAACGCTGTTTTTTCTTTTTACCGTTATATCCTTTTCCAAGTATGAGGTGGTGGCGCTTTTACCTTTTTTTCTCTTTCCGGCAGTAATTATGACCGCGGGAGACATTCCCTTATCGCTCATTTTGAAAAAGGTAGCAATCGTCTCCCCGTTTGCCGCCTTTATCGGTATCTTCAACCCCCTGCTGGATAATGCGCAGGTTGCGGTCTTGCCAGGAGTGACCCTGGCCGCGGGCTGGTTTTCCTTTGCATCCATTATCCTCAAGTTTCTGCTCACTGTCAGTGCGGCGCTTCTTCTAATCGCCACGACTTCCTTTCCGACAGTCTGTCATGCCCTGCGCCGGCTCGGGCTGCCGGCGATTTTCGTTTCTCAGCTTCTTTTCCTTTATCGTTATATTTTTGTCCTTGGTGAAGAGGCCATACGTATCGTCCGCGCCCGCGACATGCGTTCTTACGGACGCAAAGGTGCGGGAATCAGGATATTCGCTCAGGTCATCGGCGTTCTTTTGCTGAGAACAATGGAAAGGTCGGAGAGAATTTACTTCGCCATGCTCGCCCGCGGCTTCCAGGGCGATATGCCGGCCGGCCGACGATACCAGATTACGGCCCGGGATTTGGCTTTTACGGCAAGCTTCCTCGTCTGTTTAATTATTTTTCGTCTTTATCCGGTAACGGAAATAGTCGGCCGGTTTTTTCAGGAGTTTTTGCGATGAGCCATCATATTGTCGATTTCAGAAATGTCTCTTTCCAGTATCCCGACAAAACAGAAGCACTCCGGGATATTTCTTTTCGGATCACCCACGGGGAAGCGGTTGGTGTGATCGGGGCAAACGGCGCAGGCAAATCTACCCTGCTCCTGCACATGAACGGCTACCTGCTGCCGACTACGGGAACGGTGACAATCGGCGATCTTCACCTGACCCGTAAGACAAGGCAGGAAATACGCAAGAAGGTAGGCATCGTTTTCCAAAATCCAGATGATCAGCTTTTTATGCCCACCGTTTACGACGATGTCGCCTTCGGCCCCCAAAACCTGGGCATGGATGAAAACGACGTACGGGAACACGTGCACAAAGCTCTGCATCTGGTAAGTAGCTTCGACCTCCGCGATAAACCACCGCACCACCTTTCCTGCGGCCAAAAAAGCGCCGTAGCCATTGCCGCTGTCATGGCGATGGAGCCGGATATCCTTGCCATGGACGAACCGGCGGCAAATCTTGATCCCAAATCAAGACGCCTGCTCATTAATCTGTTGAAAACATTCAGCCATTCCAAAATCATTGCCTCCCACGACCTCGACCTCATCCTGGATGTCTGCCAGCGCTGCATCGTGATCAGCAAAGGCACAGTGGTGGCCGACGGCCCCGCGCTGGATATCCTTGCCGATAAAATCCTGCTCGAGGAGAATAACCTGGAGTTGCCTCTCTCTCTCCAGGGTCGCCGCTTATTTCCCTGAGGCAGCATCAGGATGAATCATGTTTTTGTTGTTTCGGTAATTCAACATTTGCACAACATTTTCTTAAAGAAGGCCTTATCTTTATTTTCGTTTCAGCAATATACAAACGAAACCCGCTCTTGATAACGGGTAAGGCCGCCGGCACCGAGCAAGTTCTGTATCTTCGTGAACGAAATAACGACTGCATGATGGATAAACGACTCATTGTTATTACCTTCTCCGGACGCCATCACATATATTATGACCGCCAGTCCGGAAGCGTCAGGCTGCTTAAAGATTCAAAGATGCGGAAAGCTTTATATTCCTTCATGCTAAGCGGATAATCCCACGAACCGGTGCGATGGACAATCTTACCGCCGAAGCCCGTTTTAAAGCGATGCATCCCATAAAAAGGATGTGCGGGATCGGCGACGGGGGCAACGGACCCCAGATCGTAACTCAGGCAGCCTCTTTTCCGTGCCTGTTTTATAGCCTCCCAGTGCACGGCATAAGGCCCCATCAGATTGCGTCTTTCGCTTGAAGAGGCACCGAAGAGATAGATTGCCCGTTGTCCGGAGATACCGACAATCGCCCCGGCAATAATGTCCTGGCCTTTTGCCGCCAGCAGAAAAATAATCTCCGAGGAATCGGGATGAGGAACGAACGTTGTAAAGAGCGCGGAAAAATGACGGTATTTGGCCGGGATGAATCCGTTACGTTTGGCCGTTTCCAGGTAAAGCTTATAGAATCGGGGCAGCATTTCTCCCGCAGCGTTAAATACCTGTACCCCTTTGCGCTGTGCCAAACGAATATTATAGCGGGTTTTCGGCTTCATTGCTTTCAAGATATCTTCTTCCGGTTTCATAAGGTCAACAATTAAAGTATCGGCCACTGTCAAATCCAGCACCGCTTTTCGCAGATTCCAGGTGCGAGTGCCGATATTCATGCGCAATTCCCGTAATCGCGGCGTGGGATAACCGGACCAGGGCTGTCCCACCGCGGCTTCTGCCGCATCCGGCGCTTCCCAGGGGAGATCGTAACGGATGAAGGCGACGGTCGAATCCATGTGTTTGGCCAGGGCCTCTGACAGTGCCTCAAGAAACAGGCCATATTTTTCAGGATCCGGTCTCGCCTCGGGGCCTTGCGGAACACAGGCAAACGCAAGATCATGCCGGAGGGGTCTGATCAGGGCCAGGATGTCGCCCTGTTGCCCCGTCGATGACCTGAAATCAAAGGCTGCCGTTTTCCAACCGAGACGCGATTTGACCTGGCTCCAGTAAGCCGTT
>CAYYBK010000031.1:12500-13785 GCA_964470015.1 uncultured Syntrophales bacterium | reverse complement strand
TGCGGATGTATTCCTTTATTTCATTGGTTATATGCGGAATTACCTGAACTGTTTTCCCCAGATAATCGCCGTGCCGCTCCTTGTTAATGACGGAAAAATAAACCTGTCCTGTAGTCAGGTTATTGCGTTTTCCCATCCGGGTGGACGTAAAGCGCTCATAGTGCCCCAGATCCAGATCAGTCTCGGCACCGTCGTCGGTGACGAACACCTCGCCGTGCTGGTAGGGGCTCATGGTTCCGGGATCAACGTTGATATAGGGGTCTAGTTTCTGATTGGTAACTTTCAACCCCCGGCACTCCAAAAGCGCCGCAATCGATGCCGCCGCCAAACCCTTTCCCAAAGAGGAAAGAACGCCGCCGGTTATAAAAATGAATTTTGTTGTTTTCACGCTGCGCCCCTCCGGCTTTCACCGCTGAAACTAAATCGGCATTTAAGCCATGTTTTTCAAAACGATACCCCGGCCTTTGAGCTCCTTTGGTTTGGCCAGGAGTCCGGCGGCGGCAATGCGGTCAAGCACATAAATCAACTCGCCGCCCCGTTTTGCATACTGCTGCCCGTAAGATATGGGAATTTCAGGCGTCACATCACCCAAAAGCGATCCGGTTATTGATTCAACTTTCCGCTGGCCGTTCGCCACAAGAACGACTGTCTTCGCCTGATAAACAAGTTCGGCTCCCATGCTTACCGCATACTGCGGGGAATCCGTCTTCGAAGAAAAATGGCCGTCACTGACCGCATTGGCGATGGTGTTGTCGTCGAGTTTCACCAGCAGCACCGCACTTTTTTTGAAGGGAATACCAGATTCATGAAAAGCCACATGCCCGCGGCCGCCAACCCCAATAATCTGCAGGTCGATCCCTCCCGCCGACTTGATCTTCCGGGCGTAACCGTCCAGGATTTCCTTCCTGATCCACGCCAGATATTCCGATGCCGGCTTTGATTTAAAGACAATGGACTTTCCCGCATCAGCGCCTTCAAATTTCCAGTCGCTTTTGTTTTCCCTCAACTCCCTGATCAGGCGTTTCTGATCAATCAGCGCACCATAGGGCACCCTTGTCTCAATAAATTTCTTCTTCAGGTGGCTGAAAAGTTCCTGAATCATGAAATAAGCATAGCTCTCCTGATGTAAAACCCG
The DNA here is from genome assembly GCA_964470015.1 of uncultured Syntrophales bacterium. Lineage (GTDB taxonomy): Bacteria > Desulfobacterota > Syntrophia > Syntrophales > Smithellaceae > MVRV01. The sequence continues at coordinate 12,650 of CAYYBK010000031.1, read as the reverse complement.
TTGTTGGATATTATCGCCCGGCAATCCCACATATTCATCGAGATTAAAACTGCGGATCCGGCCGGAATCAAACCGGCCTTCGTTGGCTGCTTTAGCAAAATGCTTGTAAAGCAGCGTGGGTGAGTTACCTGTGGCCAGACCTAAAACAGC
>CAYYBK010000031.1:0-12490 GCA_964470015.1 uncultured Syntrophales bacterium | reverse complement strand
TGATAGTTTTTTTGATAACTACTTCCGCCGCGACTTCACTCATATGTGCAAAATCGCGTGCAACAAAAACAGTTGTTCCCATAATTTATTTTCTCCCCGCTTGTTATCCGATTTCACTCTTCACTATATCAGCCAGTTGCTGGCAATATTTTGCCGTCACAGCATCGGACGGTCCTTCCACCATGACACGGCACATATTCTGAGTTCCGGAATACCTGACCAAAACGCGCCCTTCTTCACCTAGTTCCCGCTCTACCTGCACAATGGCCTCCGCAAGCTTCGGAACTTTGTCAATATCCGGCTTGCTTTTCACGTTAACATTGATCAGCTTCTGCGGGAAAATATCCATCATTCGCGCCAGCTCGGAAAGCGGTTTCCCTTCTTTTATCATTGCAGCCACCAGCTGCAGCGCCGCAATAATTCCGTCGCCTGTTGTATGATGCCGGAGAAATATCATATGCCCGGCTTCCTCGCCACCGATTACAGAACCAAACCGCAGCATATCTTCCAGGACATAACGGTCGCCGACTTTGGAGGCATGGTGTTTAAAACCATATTTTTTACAGGCAACTCTCAAGCCCAGATTGCTCATTACCGTGCTGACCAAAAGATCATTCTTCATTTTACCTTCCCGCTTCAACAAATTGGCGCAGATTACGAGAATCTGGTCTCCCGTAATTTCTTTGCCTTTTTCATCAACGGCGATAAGACGGTCGCCGTCACCGTCAAAAGCCAGCCCGATGGCCGCGCCGCTGCTTATGACCTTGTTCTTTAAGGACTCCGTATGCTGGGAACCGCATTGGTCGTTTATATTCGTGCCGTTCGGGGTTTTGTGTATGACTTCGACATCAGCACCGAGCTCCGTAAATGTATCCGGTGCAACGCGATACGTGGCGCCGTTAGCCGTATCCAGAACAACCTTCATGCCTTCCATGGACAGGTTGCGGGGAAAAGTGTTTTTTACAAAAACGATATAGCGCCCGTTAATGCCTTCAAGACGAAAGGCTTTTCCTATCTCCGGTCCCATGGGCAGCAGGCCGGAAAGCTTATCGTTCAGAATCAAGTCTTCAATTTCATCTTCCTGCTGGTCGGTAAGTTTGTAGCCGTCATTCCCAAAGATTTTAATTCCGTTGTCCTGAAACGGATTATGAGAAGCGGAGATGACAACGCCTGCATCGGCCCGCATGCTTTGCGTGGCAAAGGCAATCCCCGGTGTCGGTAAAACGCCAACAAGATAAGAATTACCGCCCATGGACGTGATGCCTGCTTCCAGCGAACTTTCCAGCATATATCCGGAAAGTCTGGTGTCCTTCCCGATAATGATAATGCTGCGATGACCTTTTTTCTTAAATAAATGCGCTATCGCCCGTCCAACGCCAAAGGCAATTTCGGGCGTCATGGGATAACGGTTTGCTTCACCCCTGATTCCGTCGGTTCCGAATAATTTACCCATCTTTGTTTTCTCCTTTTATTCTGCTTCCAGTTTTTTGCATCACCTTCGCTGCTGATATTATTTAAACAAATCCATAGCCGGCAGAACCCGTGCGACTTCTTTTCCGAGTCCGGTCACGATAGCGTTCAGCCAGGCAACACCTTTTGACGAAACCTCCGCGGGCAAGCCTTGAATAGTCTCTATGTAACCCATCCTCTTAGCCTGCGCGGCTTTTCCGAAATCGTCGAGAAACGACTCACGGGATTGATCGGTGCCAACCAAGCATTCATCTGTTTTGCGGATAAAGATATCTTCAATATATCCAGTCTGCTCATAGAGTTCCCGCCTTTTGCGGCCGGATGGACCGTTGTTCTCTTTTGCGGGCAAATTGACCGCTTTTTCCGCCATCGCCTTCAATCTTTTCAGGCGTTCTTTTTTCGCCGCAGCAAGTTGTTCCATAACACCGGCATATAGAAGAATGCCGAAAGCCTGGGCTTCCAGAAAAGGTTTTCTGACATGCTTATACCACGCCTCGAGGGCCGCCAGATTGGCCAAATACAGGATATTGTTTTCTACAACATGAACGATGCCGGGATAGGCTGCCGCAACATAGTTTTTCACGCCGCCGCCGGGAGCGCTTTCGTAAATCAGCTGATTGTCCGCCGGATAATCATGCCGCAGAATGGAACCTGCCGCCACAACATTACCGTACCCCAGACGCACCGGACCGATAATTCCACCCTGACCACCCAAAAAAATCGGCGGTTGATTGAGCATTACCCCCCGGGGAACGTCTCCGAGCAGCGAAGGCGTTGTTTTATCCGCATCCGGCGTAAAATTGAAATGAATGTAGGAGCTCCCCACTTCGCTGTGATTACTGCGACTCGTTCCGCCGGCCATCAGACAGTCGCAAAAATTAATCAGACTGCCCAGCGTTACAAAAGGGAAAAGAATGGTCTGCTTCAGTCCGACGCAGTGAGCACCGTTCGCCTGTTCTTCCAGAATACACCCCTCCCGGATATGTGCTCCCATGCCCATGCTGGCCTTCTCCAGCAAAACGGATTTACTGAAGAACCCGCCTTTCAGTTCAACTGCCGGACCGAGCTGACAGTCTTCAATCGTCACCGGTGCTTCATAGCCCAGTTTGCAGCCCGCAGAAATGACAGTTTTACCGCCATAAACTCTACAGCCGGGATAAATTGCAACATTCGTTCCCGAAATCTGATCAATGTTGACTTCCGCGCCGATATCAATCGTTCCCGGATTGGGAATATCCACACCTTTATCAATCAAACTGCGGATTTTTGCGTAAGACTTGGGTTTACAATCCATGCTTTCTCCTTAACGATGCAGCTAACCCGCCAGTTTCAAACCAGCGGCGTAAAAACTGCCCCATATTTCACCGCCGGCGGGCATGAAACCAGCCGGTTGGCGTCAGCAAAATGTTTCGATATCCCGCAGCTTTCCGAATTCCATTACCGTGGACATGGCCTTGTTTTCCACATTAAAGCCTTCTTCACAGACTGCGGCCACGGGATTCAGGCCGCCGATCAGAATCATACCCATCTTATTCATATCCACATTGGTCTGGCAAACGGGATGCCCCATGTCGCCGATGGATAGCACTCCGTTGATGCCCGCCCCGGATAAATCTTCAATCACCCGGTCAACAAGCTTTCTGCTCGGGGCCGGTATCTCGCGGAAGTTGGCCAGTAGCTTGCCCTCTCCTGCGGCTGCCACTCGCCCAACGGAGGTCATTTTACCGCGGATAAAAATCTCCGAAGGATCAAGCGACGAACCGGTGTAATGAATCAGCTCCACAAAGCGCAGACTTTCCCCGCTCCTCATCTGGAGAATTCCTCCGAATTTGGAATCGATGGGAACACCGTGCTTCAACAAAACGCCGTTGATCGCAATACTGCATATGGTTGCCAGGCCGACCTTACCGAGAGGAACGGTAATATCCCCCAATTTCTTGCCTGCCGGCGCTACAGCCACACGCGGACTGACGGCCAGTTTTTTCCGGAAAACAGGCTTCATGATCTTCAGCGCCTGATCGAACTGCTCCTGCGGAAAGAAAGATATATTAACAGGCACATCGCCGCGCTTCTTCTTAACATCAAACGTGGTTTTAAAGGAAAGGATGTCGATGCGCGCAATGGCAAAGCCGATCTTGTCCTGCACCCTTGCATCGGCAAGCTCGCTTTGCCCCCGGGCGCTGATGACCCGTCCGTCGCGCCGTCCCGCAAGCCTAGTTAAGCCTCTCTCATCCATCAGTTTCAAATGGTAGCGGACCGTCCGTTCGCTCAGTTCCGTTCCCCGTTCTTTCATCAGGCGGGCAAGGACACGTGCACCCAGCGGGTCCGCACTTTCATTCAGAATTCGTAAAATAAGCAGAACCTTGCGTTCGATTTCTTCCGGTTTCAAAAGATCCTTCATCGTTTTATCGGCTATAGGCTATGGATTGCCGTATCCCTACTTTTAAACAATTATTTTGTCAAATAGTATTTATTCCCTCACCATCGCGGGGAGAAACACTCGATCTGCAAAATATTTTAAAAAAGTCAGATCGTGCAAGGGTTAGTTTCGACCGCACCGCCTTTTTATTTTTCCCACGATTTCTTCGACCGATTCGCTGAAAAGCGCTTCCAAAGCAAGTTCATCAAGGTAACGGTCGTTCCAGACAAGGTTGTATTCGTTGACCAGGTTGCGGATATCGTCATACTTGTAGCCCAGAACGTCCTTTTTCCCGGCCGCATCCATGTTTTCATTAAAGATAACATGGATCAGGAGCAGATTGCTGACCGGAGCGGTTGCTCCCTGCAGGGGGATGATCATGACGGGCGCACCGTCCGCTTTGCCTCTGCCCAGATAAACATGCCCCGTGCTGACGATGGTTTTTTTCACTCCCATGAGCGTTGTGGGGCGGTCCGCGCGAGACTTCATGCTGGCAGCAACGCCTCCCTTGGCGCGTACCGCAATAACCGAATCCGCAACCGGATTGCCCCGCTCATCAAGCCCGCTAATGTCATAGACAGTGTAACCATTCAGCGCGGCGACAGCGGGCTGAATGCGATTGATCGTCAAGATATTGCGATATGTAAGATTTTTTGATGAAAAAGAAAGACTCTCCAGGAGTTCCAGTATCATCCCGGCAATTTCTCTGTCCTTGCGGCTGGTGCCCACGGTAACCGTTTTCGCCTGGTGGCGGATGGCGTCGATGGGGCGCGTCAATTCTTCGATGGCCGCTCCCAATTTGGCATCAAGCAGCTCAAACGGAGACGCCTGCCCTTCTTCGCCCGCAAAGTCCAGTGGAATATCCCGCAGGGGAAGCTTGCCAGCGGCATACTTCATCGCCAAAAGCAAATCGGCGCTGGCCTTTCCGGCCAGAGCGCTGAAGGCGCCGCTTTGTCTGTGCGTATTGAAAATCGCGTAAAATTCATGGATAATCCGCTGCAGCGAAGTTTTCCTGATCATATCAAAAACAGACAGCTTTTTTTGTGCGCAGCCGGCGAGTTCCGTCGCCAGACGGCTGCGGAACTCGCGAAAGATTTGCGCTTCCTCGTCGATGGCGCGCGCCGCAAAATAGCCCCATAAATGGCCAGCCATCGTATTGAGAATCACCGGCAGCGGTGGAGGCGCTACCGGCAGGGCGATGACTGCATCGGCGATGGCGTTAAAACGGGTATCGCCTTCATCAGCGAAGACGACGACGGACGCCTTGTGCGCCTTAAAAATCGCCACATCTTTCAGTATGTCTGCCACCACCGGCTGCGGATTGCCCGAGGTACAAACCAAGATGAGCGGCTCGGCGGACAAATCAACATGTTTTTTGTTTTCGACAATATCGGTGGAAATCGTTTTGTAGCAAAGTTCAGACAATTTGATGCGGATTTCATCGGCTGCCGCCTTGTTGGGCCCGCTGCCCACAATCGCCCAGTAACGGCGCCCCGCGGTTTTCTTCACGGCGGCGGCAATGATATCACGGGCCGCGAAAATCCGTTCCATAAGAGACGGCAGAGATTCAAACTGCACCAGGTGGGCGGCGATTTTCTCGTCGCTGCATGAACCAAGAATCTGCGCAAAATAAAGAGCCAGCAGTTGCCCGGCAACTATTTGCGCGTAAAAGGCCTTGGTCGAAGCAACAGACATTTCAATGTCGCGTCCATCGCTCGTGTAGAAGACACCCTGCGACTTGGCCGTGATATCCGACTGCCGGCGGTTGACAATAGAGATTATCCATGCATCCCGCTTTCGGGCCATGGCCACAGCGCGGTTTGTATCCGTCGTCGTTCCGGATTGCGTAATTGGAATAACGATCGTATCCGAGAGGTCATCTTTAAGTCCAAACCCGCTCAATTCCGATGCAACGCGGCTCATTATTTGCAAGCCGGCGCCCTGCAAATAATTGGCAAAGGCATCGGCAACCGCCTGGCCCGCTACGGCTGCCGTACCGTGGCCGATGACAACGATGTTTTTAATCAAACCATCCTGCAATCCCCTCTTGACGGCCGTGGGAACAATGTCCGCACCGAGATTGAATATAACCCTTAAAAATTGATCCGATTTTACCAGCCGGTATTTACCCCGCAGGGTTTTTTTGATCGATAACGCAGCTGCGGAGATTTCCTTGAGAAAATAGTGCGGATAATCACTGCGGTCGATGTCCCGGGTAGTGATTTCCGCGGTCTGCAAATCTTCGGCAGTAAGTGCAACAGGGGTACCGTCGTAAAAGAAAGCGCTGATACCGCCAAGTCCTTCACAATTACGATCAAGAACGAATATCTGTCCAGCAACACCGCCCTTCACGGCGTCACCGTTCATCTTGATGAATCGTGGCATTACCTCCACCAGGCCGTAGAGTTCCGAAGAAAACATATACTGCCCGGAATCAACTCCGACATATATCGACTGCCCGCTCCCCCTAAGAGCCAGAAACATTTTTCCCGGCTCCAGATCACAGGTCATGGCAACAGCATGGGATCCCTCAAAATCATTGACTGCCAGACGAAATGCATCTCCCAGATTTTTCCCTTCCCGAAGATATTTTTCGATTTGCAGCGGGATTATTTTGGTATCGGTAGTAACCTGCGGGGCGATTAATTCTCTTTCTTCCTCCAAATTTTTGCGGAGCAGGGGATAATTGTCAATATCGCCGTTTAAAACAACATTTATCCGCGCTGCCACGCCGGGATAGCACGGGTATTCAGACGGATATGGCAAGCTTGTCGTATAATTATTCACCGGATGGCAATTTTCTTCACTGATAGAGCCCACGGAAGCCCAGCGGGTATGCGTCAGCGCTGTCTCAAAACAGGATGTTTCCGAAGCGAAAAATTGCAGGATGCGGTCGTTGCGGATGGAATTTCGCAATTCGCTGACATTACGTCCCAATTCACCAACGATGGAAAACGTTTTGTAGGTAAAGGTAACGGTGACATAGCCCTCATTAACTTTCCGGGAGGAGGAAATGGAAATCGAGCCATTGACAAGATCGCGCTTCCACAGGCGTTGCTCATAATCGTCAGCCAGCTTGCTTTCCCCGATCCGTCGCGCGATTTCCTGCAATATTTTTTCATCACTCAGGACAAATGTCAGTTGAATGCCTGCCGAGTCGCGTCCCCGGACCTCCAGACGATCCAATGCATTCAACAAGAGATTCAGCTTCCTGTATTTTCTGAAGGCGGCCGGCGGCACCGCCGCGGCATTCGGCGCACCGGCTAAATGCACAACTTTCTGCAGATTGGCGATAATATCTTTTTCCAGCATCCAGCGGCTGTCCTTGAGCAAAAGCAGCCGGCTGTTTATATTTTCCAGATCACCGGAATTGATAGCGGCACCCTGCATCTCCAGCAGCTTTTCTTCCTCCAGGATAAACCTTGTCATTTCCTGGACGACAGAGGACAAAGCAGCCACTCTGTTTTCCTGAAAAAACAGACATTCCTGGGTATTTTCCTCTTTGAGCCGGGTTACCAGTTTGGAAAGATCGCAGACTGCCGCCGCACCATCTAAATAATTTACCGCTGTGTTTTTCCCGGCAAGCAAAGTCGGCAACCCGCTGTTTTTAATCCTGTTCCATAAACCGGCCAAAACGCAATCGGCTGTTATCTCCGCTGAGTTTTCTTGCCGAACGCAGGAAATCAATCCGGCAAAACCGCAATTCAGCTGCAAGGGAAGAAGAGGGAAAAAAATTATCACAGGCGCCTCCGCTGCGGAAGGAGAAACACCGACAGAAATACGGCAATTTGCAACAAAAATGAATATTTTTTTCAGAAAATTGAACATTTTTGTATAAAGCACTGATTGCTTTTGTTCTAGGCGATAAAGCTTTCTACCTACAATGTGCGGTAATTTTTTCAACAATCTTGCTTCTCCCCGCCACCGGTAATAAAGCGGCTGTTTGTGCGAAAGCAGCGGGCAGACCGCCCGCAAAGCAATTTCTCTTTATTTTTCCTTGGATCTGGAATTTATCCGTAATTTTTAAAAAATACAGAACAAAGCACCGCAAGAAGCACGGCAACCGATTATCAAAACGATGCAATAAACGTTCCTGAACTTGATTAAATTTCCCCCGGTAATATTGACTGATTTTTTAGGAAAACAAAAGACGGGAGGGTCGTTATTTGATTTTTTCGCAGTTTATTCCCAGTTTAACCATTTTATCCGTAAATGTATTCCGGCTGATGCCGAGAAAAGTTGCCGCTTTACTCTTGACATGATTGGACCGGCGCAGCGCAATTTTGAAGAGGCCCTTTTCCACCATCGCCATAACTTCCTCATAAAGTTTACTCTTGCGGCCACCCGAAGCCGACAGAAGAGTAGCAATATCTTCAAGCTTTTCCTCAATTATTTCTTCGACGGCGGAATAAGGGGTTTCTTTCACCTCGACAACCACGGCTTGACCATTTTGCTTTTTTGACCGCATTTTTGAAGTTCCTCTCTAAACGGATTTCAATTCCGGAACAAATACAGATGCCGCTTTTCAATTTAGTTAAATCGCAGATATTTTTAAAATTATCAGGGCAACAATGACAGCCACGGCAAACCAGCTCATCACAATCATGGAAAATCTCTCCAGAGGTTGTGCCAGATAATTTCTGACTTCCACTTCCACTTTTTCCTCACCTAATTTATCTGCAAGAGAATTTACAAGTGAAGCGTGGTTTTCCAGAAGATTGGAAAAAATGTAGAAACCTTTGGTCGTCGTTAACAGGAAGTATGCCTTTTTCTTTAAAACAACGACCGCCAGATGTGTAATTTCGGACCAGTTTATTTCTTTACGGCGAAATGCCTTCTGAATTTTCACGCCCTGGTCGTCAACAATTACCTTCCGTTTGGCCATCTCCACCCCGATCACCAGAGAAATAAGAAAAATAACCGTAATAATTATTATTTCCCACATTTGTCCGGTAAATACGCTCAGTAAAAAAAGCACAAACAAAAGCGCAATAATGCCGCTTAACGGCAAAAGGAATGCTTTTTTGATTTTGTAAACGCTTTCAACCATGTTTAACTAGCCCCTGCTCTGTTTCATTTTTCTGGTAAAATTTCCGCTTTTCCCGCCGCTTTTCTCCAATAGCATTATTTCACCGATGATTATTTCTTTATCGGCAGACTTACACATATCATAAACGGTCAGAGCGGCAACACTGACCGCCGTCATCGCTTCCATCTCCACGCCGGTTTTACTCATAGTCCGCACTTCCGCCCTGATCAGAATCTGCGAACTTATGAAATCCGGCTGCAAATCGACAGTGACCAAAGTCAGTTCCAGCGGATGGCAAAGCGGGATCAATTCCCCCGTTTTTTTGGCCGCCATGATGCCGGCAATTTTCGCCGCCGCCAATACATTGCCTTTGCCGATTTGCTGTTCGGCAATCAATTTCAAAGTCCGCGGCTGCATCTCGACTTTAGCGCAGGCGACAGCCCGGCGCCGGGTTGATCTTTTAGAGGAAACATCGACCATCTGAATATTACCGGCATGATCGATATGGCTCAATTTTTTCATGCACTTTACCGAATTATAGGAATGCTGCCGCAAATTGATTTCAGTAAAATATTACAGCGCCAACGGTAAAACTTCACAATTTTATTGATAACATTTTGAGAAGGCCGCGGACGTCGCCAACAAAAGAAGCCCGGACAGAAGGGCTTGGCATAAGCTGGTGTTTAATTTTTATCTTTCGGTGGACTCTAGCATAGGGCAGATTGCGAGTCAAGGCCGTGAAATAAATTATATCAATTAAATTTCTTGCTATAAATAGCTTAATTAGTTAATATTTTTAAAATTAAATATCCTGCGGAGTAGCGAAAGTGTTCGTTAAAGTCTGCGGCATGAGCGTCATCGGCATGGAATCTTATCCCGTTTCCGTGGAAGTGGATATATCCGCCGGGCTGCCTCAATTTTCCACAGTCGGTCTGCCCGATATCTCCGTCAAAGAAAGCCGGGATCGGATCAAAGCCGCAATAAAAAACTCCGGATATGCCTTTCCCCGCAATCACGTCACCATAAATCTTGCCCCGGCCGACATTAAGAAGGAAGGAACGGGTTTTGATCTGCCCATTGCCGTAGGAATTCTTGCCGCCGAGGAATTGATCAGTGTGGAATCGCTGCGGGATTCCTTTTTCATCGGGGAGCTTTCTCTGGACGGCAGCATTAAGAGCGTCAGGGGCGTTTTGCCCGCCGCTTTCAAGGCAAAAGAGCTGGGCATTAAAAGGGTTTTTGTGCCGGAAGAAAATGCCGCCGAAGCGGCAATGGTGGAAGGACTCGCCGTCTTCCCGTTAAATACCCTGCCGGATGTTGTCGATTTTTTGAGCAACAGGAAAATCATGGAACCGCTGGCCCTGGACGTGAGCAAAATTTTCCAGGAGCATCGCCGCTATGAATTTGATTTCAATGAAATAAAGGGTCAGCGGCAGGCTCTCCGCGCACTGGAAATAGCGGCGGCCGGAAGCCATAATGTGCTTTTGGTCGGACCTCCCGGCTCCGGTAAAAGCATGCTCGCCAAAAGAATGCCGACTATTCTGCCTAACCTTTCTTTTGCAGAAGCTATTGAAGTCACAAAAGTATTTTCCGTCGCCGGTTCCTTGAACAAAGCGGAAACATTAATCGCTGTCCGGCCTTTCCGGGCGCCGCATCATACCATATCGGATGCGGGATTGGTCGGCGGCGGACAGACACCGCGTCCCGGTGAAATAAGTCTCGCCCATCTCGGAGTACTCTTTATGGATGAACTCCCCGAATTCAAAAGAAATGTTCTGGAAGCTTTGCGGCAGCCGCTGGAGGAGGGAATGGTAACAATCACACGCTCCTCCATCACGGCCACTTTCCCGGCAAAATTCATGCTCATTGCGGCGATGAACCCCTGCCCTTGCGGATATTTTGGCGACAGAGTCCGTACCTGCCGCTGCAGCTCCCAGCAAATCCGGCAGTATCAGACAAAAATATCCGGACCGCTTCTGGACCGCATCGATTTGCACATCGAGGTACCCGCGGTCAAATACCGCGCTTTGGCCGGTAAAGAAGAAGGGGAATCATCCGCCGCGATTAAAGAGCGTGTAAGCAGGGCGCGTGACCGGCAGACACAGCGGTATGGAGGCAACGGCATCTCCTGTAATGCCCGGATGACGGAAAAACAGATCAAGCTTTATTGCGCGATCAACGAAGAAGCGCACCGGCTTTTGGAAATGGCCATTGAAAAATTAGGTCTCAGCGCCCGGGCCATGAACCGTGTCTTGAAAGTGGCCCGCACCATTGCCGATCTGGAAGACGAGGAAGGCGTGCAAACGGCTCATGTGGCGGAGGCGATCCAGTATCGAAGTCTTGATCGCAGCTTAATTTAGTGATATGGACAAAAAAATATAACAAAAGCACTGTTGATTTTTTCGGAAATAATAGAAATGGATCAGGAAGACCACCTGGCGAAAGAAGGAATTATGGAAATAAAAATCAAAAAAACTCCTTTAAAGAACCGTAAAGCGAAACCGACTGATGAAGCAAAACTTGGGTTCGGCAAAATATTCACCGACCATTTTTTCACTATGAAATACAAAAAAGGCCAGGGCTGGCACGATCCGGTAATCGGCCCTTACCGCCCTTTAAAATTAGATCCTACAGCCATGTGCCTGCATTATGGCCAGGAAATCTTTGAAGGGTTGAAAGCCTACCGCGGTAAAGATGAAGCGATCTACCTTTTCCGCCCAACCGACAACATAAAAAGGATGAATACCTCCGCCGAGAGGCTCTGCATGCCGCCGATTGACCAGGAAATTTTCTTCGACGCCATGAAAAAGCTTGTCATCTTGGAAAAAGACTGGATTCCCCACGGTGCCGGGACATCGATGTACATTCGTCCGACAATGGTCGCCACCGAGGCGGCTTTAGGCGTGCATCCTGCATCGGAATATCTTTTTTTCATTGTCGTGGGACCGGTTGGCGCTTACTATCCTCAGGGTTTTTCTCCAACCAAAATGTTTGTTTCGGAGGAATATGTGCGTTCCACGAAAGGTGGAACCGGAGCAATTAAAGCGGCCGCCAACTATGCAATCAGTCTTTACGCAAGCCAAATCGCCACCAATATGGGCTATACGCAGGTTCTGTGGCTGGACGCCGCCGAAAAGAAATATGTGGAGGAAGTGGGCACCAGTAATATCTTCTTCGTCCTGGAGGATGAACTGATCACGCCACCGCTGGCCGGAACGATTTTACCCGGAATCACAAGAGATTCCGTCATTAAGCTGGCGGGCTATCTGGGAATCAAAGTAGTCGAACGGCCGATAACCATCCAGGAAATCATAACGGCATCAGAAAAAGGAACTTTGCAGGAAGCTTTTGCTTCGGGAACAGCAGCCATAATTTCTCCGGTGGGACACCTTTATTTCCGCAATAAAGAATATGCCATCAATAACGGGAAAACCGGGGCAATCGCAGAGAAATTGTATAATGAACTCTTGCAAATCCAATATGGATTTAAAGAAGATCCCTTCGGCTGGAGCGTCAAAATCTTGGAGGAAGGAAAAGCTAAAAAGGGTTGAATTTAAATTTTTCCCTTGGATACA
>CAYYBK010000030.1:5757-14030 GCA_964470015.1 uncultured Syntrophales bacterium | reverse complement strand
GCAAACGCTATGAAGAAATTAAGGACAGGCTTTCTTCGTGCAAAAAATGTATTACCGTCGATGCCCAGGATCCGGAAGCGCCTTTTAAAAAAGCATTAGCCGGGGGTCCGTTTTCTAATCCCGCGATTCCGGTCGATCCGGCAGATCCGGCCGCGATGATCTACACGTCCGGCCTGACCGGCAAACCGCTCGGCGCCGTCCTGACCCATCATAATCTTTATTCCCAATCGCCGCTCATCAACGAACTCGCCAACATAACGGCTCAGGACAAGGGGCTTTCGATTATCCCGCTGTTTCATGCCTTTGGCGCAACTACCAACATGATTTCAACTATAAGGACCGGCTGCAACGTGGTCATGCTGGACCGATTTACCATGGATACCATTTTCAGCGTCATCGCCAGGGAGAAGATCACCTATCTTCTCGCCGTGCCGCGCCTCTTTCTGGGCATGATGTTTTTTGAAGGCGCAGCGAAATACGATGTCCGTTCGCTTTCCGTCTGCGTTACCGGCGGAGCGCCGATGCCGGCTGATTTCTTCCCTGTCTTCGAAAAGCAATTCGGCGTTAAACTTCTGGAAGGCTACGGCTTGACGGAAGCAGCACCTGTCTGCTCGTTTACCCGGGTCGGTATGGCGCAAAAGCCGGGCTCCATCGGCACGGCGATTCCCGGCATGGTCATAAAGATTGTCGATGACAACGGCCGGGAGCTGCCGCGGGGGGAAATCGGGGAAGTGATCGTCCGCGGGGAAAATGTCATGCAAGGCTATTACAAGGATGAAAAAGCAACGGCATCCGTCATCAAAGACGGCTGGCTCTATACCGGTGATCTCGGTAAAATGGATGCGGACGATTATATTTTTCTGACCGGCCGGAAGAAAAGAATGATCATTACCAGCGGCTTTAACGTCTATCCGCGGGAGGTGGAAAACGTTTTAAATCAGCATCCGGCGGTCCAGGCATCGCGGGTTGTCGCCAAAGAAGACTTGATGCGGGGGGAAATTGTTAAAGCGGAAATCGTCAAAAAGGAAGGGGCGCAAGCCGACGACAAAGAAATAATGAAGCACTGCCGGATTTATCTCTCCCCTTACAAGGTACCGCGGGAGGTGGAATTTGTGACAAAAATCGCCGAGTAACCGCCGGGCGGCGTTCTTTGTTTTCCGCGGCGGGAGTTTGCGGCGTCCACAAAACGATATTTTTGCAAACATAAAAAATACAAGGAGGGGCAATTATGAAAGAAGCGGTAATAGTAAGCGGCGCCAGAACGGCGGTAGGCGAATTCGGGGGATCACTGAAGGGAATAAGAACAGTGGATATAGGAGCGCTGGTCATTAAGGAAGCGTTAAAACGGGCGGGCCTAAGGCCGGTAATCAACGAATTTTTAAAAAGCTGCCGTCCCACAGCATTCGGCGATTTCGACATGACCGAGATCAACAGGAAATATTATGATTATAATCCGGCATGGAAAGCCGTTTACATCGATGAAGTTATCATGGGCAATGTCTTGCAGGGCGGACAGGGGCAGAATGTCGCGCGGCAGGCGTCCATTTTTGCCGGTGTCCCGGAGGAAACCAATGCCTTCACCGTCAACAAGGTCTGCGCATCGGGCATGAAAGCCATTGCGCTCGCCGCGCAGTCGATCGCGGCGGGAGAAGCCGAAGTAGTCGTTGCCGGCGGCATGGAAAATATGACGAACGCGCCGTTTGCCCTGCCGGATGCCCGCTTCGGCTACCGGATGAGTATGCCTTACGGCAAGATAGCCGACCTGATGGTTTACGACGGCCTTTACGAAATTTTCAACGGCTACCATATGGGCATGACTGCGGAAAATCTGGCCGCCCTCTATAAAATCTCGCGGCAGGAACAGGATGAATTTTCCCTGAGAAGCCATCAACGGGCCAGAGCGGCCATTGCCGATGGGACCTTCAAAGAAGAGATTGTCCCCGTTGTTATTCCCCAAAAGAAAGGCGATCCGAAAATATTCGCCGTTGATGAAAGACCGATGGACACGACGATGGAAAAAATGAGCAAACTGCCGGCTGTGTTCAAAAAGGATGGAACCGTCACCGCCGCGAATGCTTCCGGCATTAACGACGGTGCGGCTGCTGTCGTCGTCATGAGCGCGGATAAGGCCAGGGAATTAGGCCTGACACCGCTGGCGAAGATCAAAGGATATGCCAGCGGCGGCGTCGATCCTGCTTACATGGGATTGGGCCCTATTCCGGCGACGCGCAAGCTTTTCAAGAAACTGAATCTGACCATGAAGGATATCGACCTCGTCGAATTGAACGAAGCCTTCTCCGTTCAAGCGCTCGCCTGTATGCGGGAATTGGGCATTGACGGCGATAAATGCAATATCAACGGCGGCGGTGTCTCTCTGGGGCATCCGATCGGCTGCACCGGCGCCCGCATTACTTACACGCTGGCGATGCAGCTGAAGAAAAAGAACTTAAAGATGGGCCTGGCCTCGCTTTGCATCGGCGGCGGGCAGGGAATGTCGATTGTTTTAGAGCGAATTTAAGAATACCGGAACAGCAAAAAAGGGCGGGTTGCTTCCCGCCCTTTTTTATTTCACCTATCCCGCCTGCTTTCAGGCGCCGAATTTTTCCAGTTTGCCGGCATGGGCCAAGGCCAGCGCCAGCAGATGCTTCATCGGGAAGCGCCCCAGGCCGCCGTTCAGGCAGCTCCGCTCACCGAAACTTGCCGCCAGATCAGGCCGGCAGGTTGCCGCCGCCAGCAGAACCGGCACCGGATGCCAACTGTGGCCGGACATGGCCGCCGGTGTGGAATGGTCGCCGGTGACAACCAGCACATCGGGATGCAGCGAGCATATTTCCGGCATCAGGGCATCGATCTTTTCTATTACTTTCACTTTTTCGGCAAACTTGCCGTCTTCACCGCGCGAATCGGTATATTTGATGTGGATGAAGAAAAAATTATAGGCACTGTAATTTTCACGCAATACGGCGAGTTCTTCCTCGACGGTGCCGGTCATGGCCGCTACTTCCATGCCCAGCAACCGGGCGATACCGCGGTACATCGGATAAGAGGCAATCGCCAGCGCATTGAGCCCGTATCTTTCGTTAAAGGAAGGGAAGCGCCGCCAGGCGGCATATCCGCGCAGCAGCAGCGTGTTGGCCTTTTCCTCCTCCTCCAGCGTTTTATTGACCTGCATCAGCAATTCGGCGATATCCGCTGCCGTCTGGCCGGCTTCCGGCGACAGCGCCACCGGCGGAAGCGCCGACAGACCTGTTTTCTGCGGATCAGTTTCCGCTATTTCCTCCGAAAGATTCGCCCCGCGCAGGGCTACCAGGGCGCGATGCTCCTTTTCCGTAACGAAGAAAGCCTTCCGGCCGGAGGACAGCACAATTTTTTTCTGTAAGAGCGCGCAGAGCTGCTGATTCTTTTCGGTCGTTATGCGGCCGGCGCGGCGGTCGGTGATCAGGCCATTCTTGTCCCGCGTCGCGAAATTGGCACGGATGTAAAGATCGCCCTCGTTCATATCAAACTCAAGGCCGGCGGCACCCAAAAGACCGCGTCCGACATTAAAAACCACGGGATCGTAGCCGAAAAGAGCAAAGTGCGCGGGACCGCTGCCCGGCGTAATTCCGTAACCCACCGGATCGAGCAGGCCGCAGGTTCCCGCAGCGGCAAGCCGATCCAGGTTGGGAGTAACCGCGGCCTCCAGCTCGGTCAATCCTCCCGGATTTTGCGGCAGTCCGCCCAGGCCGTCCATAATCAGGAATATTATTTTCTTTTCGTTTTTCCGGATCAGCCGGCTGATGATGTCTTGTCCCATGAGTAATCCTTTAATTATTATCAGTATTTGATGTAATGTCGTAATAATAAGATTGATTTTTGTCAAGCGACAATTAACGCCGTGTAATTATCTTGACACGATGTAAGGCATTTCTTACACTCTCCACAGCAAACAGGAGTTTATTATCCCGATGAAAAAAATATTCGTTTTTTTCTTGGTTTTTTGTTCATGGATCGCGCCAGCAGCGGCATCAGCGGCGCCGTCCTCTCCGGAAATATTCGTTCAGACCGGGCATTCCAGCAGCGTCATGTTTGTCGCGCAAAATGCAAGCGGCTCTCATCTGGCCACCATGGAAGACAGCAGGTACATGAAAATATGGGACACTGCCTCCGCCAGAGAAATAAAGACGGTCAAGCTGTCCGGCGAAGGATTCATGTCGCCTGCCAATATATATTTTATCGATGACGGAAGACTCATTGTTATATATCGAAAATCAGCCGAAATATATGATGTCCACGGGCAAAAGACTCAATCACTGACGCTGCCCAAAATACCTTTCTGTCAGAAGCCTGTTATAAGCAAGAGCGGCCAATATCTGTTCAATCAGGAATTCGGAACTAAAATATACAACATGAAAGACGGTGCGGAAATATTCCTGCCCGAACTGAAAAAATTTCGAAGCTTTGAAATTTACCACCAGAACTTAGTCGACCTCGGACACGGCTATTACGGAATTTTTCATAAAGGACAAACTCCCCGAGGGAATATTGACTACGTCATTTACGACGAAGAACTGAATGTCCGTAAAAAAGGTTCTCTGAAGATTCCGGATATTTATTGGGGCAGCCTTTTTCAGGTATCGCCGGATTTGCAGTATGTAGCCTATCAGCCCGGCAACCGTAAGGACAAGATACTGATTTTTAATCTGGAAAGCGCCGAGCTGATGCTTTCCTATCAAACCAGGACGCTTGCGAAATCGGAAACTATCGAGCGGGCAGATGAAACCCTCTATTTCGGATTCATCCCCGACGGCAGATTGCGGATCGAATATGACAAACAAAAAAACAACAGGATTATCAGCGCACGATCGGAAATGGTCTTCGTCAGTCCGGTCAAAAACGGCATTTATACGGAAAAGAAACTGGTTCTGGAAGATGTTACAGGACAGATCGCTCACCGCTACCAGACCAGTCCCTATGCTTTTACGGATAAAGGCACGCTGTTTGCTGGATTCGCCGACGGTGACGTTAAGATGCTGGAGATTAACACCGGTGCGGCAATAAAAAGTTTCGGCGTAAAACCTGTTGTCTTTTCCTTTGTTAAAAATGTCGGCGATCTGCTGCTGAACTATCAGGACGAATATTCATTTACCGCAAAAAATATCACGCAGCGGTTCAATCTCTGGGACCTGGGCGGCGCCGGGCTGAAAAGAGTAAATGTGACCACTTCCACCGAACTTTACTCCAAACCAGAGAGGATCACCCCCCAGTATACCGGAACCGCCTGGTATTCCACCGATCCGGAAAAGCTCTACAGTCAAATTCCACGGGAATTTCTCGAGGAAGGTTACAAGAGTAATGAAAAATACGGCCGCATCCAGGGAATTATTTTCATCACAAAAGACGAGGGCAGATTCTCCGCCGATGCGCTGCAGCACAAGCTCGTGCTGAAAGACCGCAAAACAAGAAAAATCCTGGCCGATCTCTATGCCTTTGCCGACGGCGAATGGATCATCATGACGCCGGATGGCTATTATAGCGCTTCCGCCAACGGCGACAAATATTTGAGCGTCCGGAAAGACAACAATATCTATGGCATTGAGAATTACCGGGAGGCCTTCTTCCGGCCCGATCTGGTGAAAATTGCCGTCAAGGGCAATGCTCTGGAAGGGTACAAAAATCTGGCGCAGATCGGCAATCCACCGCTTATCAAAATCGAAAATACGCCGGATAAAATTTCCGGTGATTCCGTCAATATCACGCTCAGGCTTACGGATACGGGCGGCGGCATCGGTGAGGTGCGTCTTTATCTGAACGGGACGTCCGTGCTGACGGAAAACGCGCGGGCAGTCAGCATCAAGGCCGCCGCCGGCAAAGGCGATTTTGTCCGCAGCTATAATTTAAAGCTGCCCGCCGGCGAAAACACGATCAGGGCAATCGCCTTTGACGGCGAAAACAATGTGCAGAGCAATCCGGCGGTGCAAAAGATCGCGGCCGTTTATAAGCCGCTGAAAAAGCCGGCGCTTTATGCTCTCGTAATCGGAATCAATGAATATAAAAATCCCAAGTTGATTTTAAAGTACGCCGTTGCGGACGCCCAATTGTTTGCCGCCACGCTGCAGGAAACGGCGGGAAAGCTGTTTGAAAAAATCAACATCACCACCCTCACGACGAAAGAGGCCGCAGCCAAAAGCAGCATTTTGCAGGAACTGCAGAAATACAAAAACCTCAATCCCGACGATGTTTTTGCTTTTTACGTAGCCAGCCACGGAACAGTGGATGACGGCGAATATTATCTGATTACGTCCAATGTCGGCCCCCTCAGCACCGACAAGCTGAAAACGGACGCCATCACGCAAAAGGAACTGCGCGAAGCCATCGCCAATGTACCCGCCGCCAAAAAGCTGATTGTCATCGATACCTGCAATGCCGGCAAACTGGGCGAGCAGCTGCAGATAGCCATGCTGACCAGGGGCATGAGCGAGGATACGGCGATGAAGATTTTGAGCCGGGCGGTGGGCTCCACGATAATTTCCGCTTCGACCTCGCTGCAGGAGGCACTGGAAGGCTATAAAAACCACGGTTTGTTTACTTACGTTTTGACCGAAGGCATGCGGGGCGGGGCGGATGTATCGCGCAGCGGTTATATCAAGACTTCCGATCTGGCCAACTATGTCGAGGAAAAGGTTCCCGAAATCGCGGAAAATGTTTTTAAAAGAGCGCAGTATCCGACGAAAGCGGTCAACGGCAATGATTTCCCCATCGGCCGGATAAAATAAAAAAAGCCGGCGCGGCAAAACAACACCCCGCCGGCGCAGAACCAATTTATCAGCGCAGGCCCAAAAGTTTCCGGGCAATCACGACGCGCTGAATTTCGTTTGTCCCCTCGTAAATCTGGCAGATTTTCGCATCGCGCATATGGCGCTCCGCCGGATATTCTTTAATGTAGCCATAACCGCCAAAAATCTGCACGCCTTCAATGGCCGCCCGCATGGCTACGTCGGCGGCAAAATACTTGGACATGGCGGATTCCTTTTCATGATCCAGATGGTTATCCTCCATCCAGGCGGCGCGCAGCAATAACAGCTCCGCGGCATCCAGTTCGGTCGCCATTTCGGCCAGCTTAAACTGAATAGCCTGGAAAGTATTAATCGGCTTGCCGAACTGCACCCGTTCCTTGGAATAATTGATCGCGTCTTCCAGCGCCGCGCGGCCGATGCCGCAAGCCTGCGCGCCGATGCCGATGCGCCCCGCGTTGAGTCCTTCCATCATCTGCCGGAAACCCTGGCCGGGCTTGCCCAGCAAATTTTCCGCCGGTACTTCGGCATCTTCAAAAACCAGTTCCGCCGTCCCCGAGGCCAGAATCCCCAGTTTTTCCTCAACCTTGCCGACGTGAAATCCTTTGGTATTTTTCAAATCCACAAGCAGATTAATCACGCCCTTGTAGCCCAAGGCCGGATCGGTTGTCGCCGCAAGCACGCAATAATGGGCAACGTTGCCGTTGGTGATAAAAGTTTTTGTCCCGTTCACAATGTATTTGCCGCCTTTCAGCTCCGCCCGGCATTTCAACGAGGCCGCGTCAGAACCGGCGCTGGATTCGGTCAAGGCGTAGCATCCTTCCACCTGGCCGCTGGCAACGGGAGCAAGAAACTTCTGTTTTTGCTCCTCCGTACCGTAGGTTTTCACCGGAAAGCCGTAAAGAGAGTTATTCACCGAAACAATCACCCCACAACTGGCGCAAGCTTTGGAAATTTCAATCATGGCCATCACATAAGCCACGTTGTCCATTCCCGCACCACCGTACTCTTCCGGCACGGCAACCCCCATAATGCCCATTGCGCCCAGTTTGCGGCAGATATCCTCCGGATGCCGGTGCGTTTTATCCAGTTCCGCCGCGACCGGCTTTATTTCCGCCTCGGCAAATTTCTTTACCATGTCTCTGACCATTTGCTGGTCATCTGTCGGTGCAAAATTCACAGCTCGCTCCTCCTTATTTATTTATTAGTGATTTATTAATTCTGAAAGCAAATAATACCCGGCACTGCCCGCGGATGTCGCTATAACCTAAAGCTCATGTGCCGGGTCGGGGAAGTTGAACAATTCCGCCGACCGGGGGTCGGATGACCACCCGGCCTGCCGCGGAATCCGTTTGTAAATGTTAAAAAGGAACTCATAACATTGGCTGTTTTGCGGAATATTCCGCAGTTTTTCTATCTACCGGTAAAATTCGGCTTCCTCTTTTCCAGAAACGCCTTCATGCCTTCCTTCTGATCAGAAGTGCTGAAGCACTGAGCACA
>CAYYBK010000030.1:0-5747 GCA_964470015.1 uncultured Syntrophales bacterium | reverse complement strand
GCATTCCATTTCCAGCCGGTTGGCGTTATCCAGCGCCAGATCATATCCGTAATTGATGCTTTGCTTCGCCATTTTCATCGTAAACGGCGGCATGGAAGCCAGCTTTTTGGCAAATTTTTTGGCTTCTTCCATTAAATTGTCCGCCGGCACCACCTTATTTACCAGACCGATCTCATATGCGCGTTTGGCATCAATCTGGCCGCCGCCCAGAATAAGTTCCTTGGCAATACCCATGCCTACCAACCGGGGCAAACGCTGGGTCCCGCCCCAACCGGGAATAAGGCCGATCAGAATTTCCGGCTGGCCGAAGACGGCATTTTCCGAGGCAATTCTGACATCACAGCACATGGTTAATTCCGTTCCACCGCCTAGCGCAAATCCATTAACGGCCGCGATCGAGGGTTTGGCCATCTCCTCGATAAACCGGGTAACCTGGTGACCCAATTCCATGAATTTAAGGGCATCCTGCGGGCACATATTCTGCATTTGAGCAATATCGGCGCCGGCGACGAATGCCTTGCCGGAACCCGTTAGAATCAAAACTTTAATCCTGTCGTCTTCCTTGCAGACCGTTGCGGCGTGCAGAAGCTCCGTTCCTGTTTCCGAATTCATGGCATTCAAAGCCTTGGGCCTGTTGAAAGTTATTGTGGCGATTCCGTCTTCAACACTGAATATTATGTTCTTATACTCCATTTTACTCTTTTCTCCTTTAAATAATAATTTACCCTGCGCATAAAACGCATGGCGCTAAAACTAAATATTTATTTTTTTTGCTTACACTGTACATACTAATATGCAAATCCGCATTAATTGTACAGCATTTTTCACGGTGCCGTCCGTTAATGAGCCTTCTTCCTTTTCTCCAGCTCCTCCGCCCGCAATTGTTTCCGCAGTATCTTGCCGACATTGGTCTTGGGCAGTTCCTTACGGAATTCGATTTCCGTAGGCAGCTTATAGACCGCCAGATTTGCCTTGGCGAATTCGAGCAATTCCTCCTGGGTGGCCGTTTCACCTTCCTTCAGGACAATGAAGACCTTGGCGCTCTCGCCGCGCTTCGCATCGGGAATACCAATGGCGCAGGCTTCCTGAACTTTGGGATGCATATAGAAAACCTCATCGATATCACGCGGATAGACGTTATAGCCGCCGCTGATGATCATGTCCTTTTTCCGGTCAACGATATAAAAATAACCGTCCTCATCCATGGTCGCGATATCGCCTGTATAACACCAGCCGTCGCGCAGAGTGTTGGCCGTTTCCTCCGGTTTCCCTTTATAACCTCTCATTACCTGCGGCCCTTTGATGATTAATTCGCCGCGCTCGCCGACCGGTACATCCTGGGTACCGTTATCCAGATCAACGATCCGGCATAAAGTATCCGTAATGGGAACACCGACCGAACCGACTTTCCGGGCGCCGCCGGCAAAAGGATTGACATGGGTGACCGGGCAGGTTTCCGTCATCCCGAAGCCTTCCACGATAGTGGCACCGGTGATTTTTTCGAAATCGTGAATGACTTCCACGGGCAGGGGCGCGCTGCCGGAAAAAGCGCCTTTGATACAACTCATATCCGTTTTCTTCAACTCAGGATTGTTGAGCATGCCGATGTACATAGTGGGGACCAATGGCGCAAAAGAAGGCCGGAAATGTCTGATGGCTTCCAGCAGCGGCTCCGGCTGCGGTTTGGGAACAAGCACCTGCGCCCAGCCCCGGTAGATGGAAAAATTCATGGAAGTGGACATGCCGAAAACATGAAAATAGGGCAGTGCCCCGAGCATAATTTCGGTACCACTTTCAAAAGTGGGGAACCAGGCGCCGAGCTGCTGCACCTGTTTGCTTAAATTGGCGTGCGTTAACTCCACACCCTTGGATACGCCGGTCGTTCCACCGGTGTACTGATACATGGCGACATCACTGAAGGAATTCTTTACCTGCGGCGGGTTGGGCGGATACTTGGCCAGACAATCCTTCCAGCGGTAGACATCCGGCGCCGTTTTTACATCCGCAGCCAATTTTTTCTTTTTCGCCACCAGCGGGAACAGTATATTCTTGGGGAAAGGCAAATAGTCGCCGATGGAAGTAATGACGATTTGCTTTATTTTCGTGCTGGGACGCAGGTCGATCATGCGGTTGCCGAGCAGGTCCAGGGTAACCAGCACTTTGGAGCCGGAATCATTGAACTGATGTTCCAGTTCGCGGTCGGAATAAAGGGGATTGTTCATGACATTTATGGCGCCGATTTTTAAAATCGCAAAATAAGCGACGACGCAGGGAATGACATTAGGCAGCAGGAGGGCAACGGCATCTCCCTTTTTTACTCCGAAATCGTTAAGACAGGTAGCAAATCTGTCCACCATGTCCTTAAGCTGACCGAAATTGATCTTGTAACCCATGAAAATCAATGCATCTTTTCCCGGAAACCGGGCGGCCGTGCGCTCCAGGATATCGGGCATACAAATTTCTTCGTAATTCAACTGCTCCGGCACACCGCTCTGATAAGATTTAAGCCACGGTTTATCCTGATACTTTATTGAACTTGCCATAGTGCTTCCCTCCCCCTTTCTTAGGATTAAAGGATTTAGCGTTCACTCTCCCCCCTCACTGTTCAATGGCGCTCATCTTTTGATCTTAAAACAATTTTTTTTTTATTGCTACAAAAAAAGCCCTTTCTTCGGCAAGAGCGGGCTTTTTTATTTAGAAAAGTTTTGCTGTGTGCAATGCTAAGAAATTCAAGTCGTGCAGACATCCACCGCAGGCTTAGTCTCTTCCAGCCCCATAGCTTTGCTAACAATCTCCGCAATATCCAAAGATACCATCTTTTCCGTCATCTGCCGGTCTTTAATGCCGTCGGAAATCATCGTCAGGCAGAAAGGGCAGGCTACGGCTACGGCTTCCGCCTTGACGGCCATGGCCTGGTCCGTACGCAGATCATTAATCCTCTCGCCGATGTCTTCTTCCATCCACATCCGGGCACCGCCGGCACCGCAGCAGAAACTCTTATCCAGATTGCGCTCCATCTCCACAAATTTCATGCCGGGAATGGCCGCCAGAATCTTCCGGGGTTCACTGTATATTTGATTATAACGTCCGAGGAAGCAGGAATCGTGGTAAGTAAAAAGCCCCTCCACGGGCTTGGTTAACTTTATTTTCCCTTGGGCAATCAAATCGGCGATTATTTCCGTATGATGATAAACTTCGAAATTGCCGCCGAAGTTGGGATAGTCCTTCTTCAGGGTATTATAGCCGTGCGGACATGCGGTGATGATTTTTTTGACATTATAGCCCTTCATAAAATCGATATTCGCCTGCGCCAGTGCCTGGAAAAGATATTCATTGCCGCCGCGCAGCGCAGAATCGCCGCAGCAGCCTTCTTCGTTGCCCAGAATGCCGAAGCTCACGCCGGCAGCCTGCAGTATTTTCGCAAAAGCAACGGAAACTTTTTTCCCGCGGTCGTCAAATGAGCCCGAACAGCCGACGTAAAAAAGGTATTCCACATTCGGATCTTCCGCCAGCGTCTTTATTCCCAGCTCTTTGGCCCAGTCTCCCCGCAAATGAGCGCCGATACCCCAGGGATTGGAATTATTTTCCATGTTCCGGTAAGTCAACTGCAGTTCCGGTGCGAAATCGGCCTCGGTCAGAACCTTGTACTGCCGCATATTGACAATCTTGGGAACATGTTCGATCGACGCCGAGCAATGCTCCGTGCAATACATGCAATTGGTGCAGGCCCATAATTCATGCAGGTCAATGACCCTGCCGGGAAGCTCGGGAGGCGCGCTTTCCGGCGGCATCGCCGCCTCTTCCGGCGCGGCAGCCTGTTCATCCGTTTTGATTTTTTCAGCTGCGGCTTTGGCCAGAGCTTTTGCCTTAACCGCCGCCGGCACTTTTTCCAGCCAGTGTGTTTTTATATCCTGAATAATTTTCTTAGGGGAAAGAGGTTTGCCGGAAAGATAGGCGGGACAGCCTTCCTGGCAGCGGCCGCAACGGGTGCAGGCATCGGAATCGAAGATCTGCTTCCAGGTAAAATCTTCCAGATTGCCGGCACCGAACGATAAAGCCGTCTCAAAATCGCGAATCGGTTCCAAATATCCCGCGGGCTTTAAAGACACCATAAAATGATTTGCCGGCACCGTGATCATGTGCAGGAGCCGGGAATAGGGAATATAGGCAATGAAACCGAGGCCCAGGAGCGCATGGACCCACCAGCCCACCTTGTGCAATATTTTCGCCGTGCCGAAGTCAATTCCCGTAAAGATATGAGAAAGCGACCAGCCGACAAACGACCACTTCTCCCAGGGCGGATTGGTGACATAAATGCGCAGCGCCTCGACGATAAACCCGGTGGCGATAATGGCGCCGATCAGCAGCAGAACGACGGCATCATCGGTGGTGTTGTCCGGTTTGCCTTTGTAGCCCAGGCGGTCCGGTTTGGTCACGTAGCGGCGGTCAATGGCCAGGATCACGCCAATGAGAACAAACAATCCGAACAACTCCATCAGGAAAGAAAACCCGAGATAAAAATTGCCCCGCAAAAACGACCAGTCAAAAAGCGGTTCGGTTATGTGAAATTCGCCGGCGTCAAACGCGGCACCGAAAATCAAGACAAAAAATCCAAAGAAGATCAAGCCATGAATGATACCGGGATAGGGATCCTTCCATGTTTTTATCTGCAGAAATCCGTTCCAGAAAAGCCCCTTTAATCTTTCCTTGACGTTATCCCAGCGGATTTCGGGTTTCCCCAGGGCGTGCCACATTTGCCAGCGCCGGTAAATGCCATAGGCAAAGATAACCAGCGCTACGGCCGTAAGCAGAAAAAGAACCGGCTCGAAATATTGCGCATTCCAAAAAACTTCACGACCTTCATTCCCTACCCCGATAGCCTTTGTGTGTTCCATTGATCCTCCGAACAAGGTGCATAGATGAAAATGTGAAGGTGCTTATTTAATGCAGGTTAACAGGCTGAAAGCCTGTGGGAGATATCTTTCCGCCACCGGCCATCAGCCATCAGCCATGCTTACGCTAAAAGTTTTTTACAGGCAGCCGTCAGTTCGGGAACTACTTTGAAAAGATCATCCACAATACCGTAATCGGCTTTGGCAAAGATCGGAGCTTCCGCATCCTTGTTAATGGCTACGATGTATTTGGATGAGCTCATACCGGCTAAATGCTGAATCGCGCCGGAAATTCCGCAGGCAATGTACAGGTTGGGGGAAACGACCTTGCCTGTCTGGCCGACCTGATCTTTCTGCGGACGCCAGCCCGCATCCACAGCGGCACGTGAGGCACCGACGCAGCCGCCCAGTGTATCGGCCAGCGCTTCCAGAATCTGGTATCCTTCCGGGCCTTTCATGCCGCGGCCGCCGGAAACAATAACATTAGCTTCGGTCAAGTCCACCTTGCCGCTGGTATCTTTCTGCACTTCCAGAATCTTGCTTTTGATTTGCGCCGCATCGACGGCCGGATCGAATTTCACAACCTGTCCCGCCTTGGCGTTTTCCACGATGGGAAATACATTGGGACGCAGCGATGCCATCTGCGGATGGACACCGGTGACAATTTCACCGAAACATTTTCCGGCGTACATCGGCCGCACAGCCAGTAATTTACCATCGGCAATTTTCACATCCGTGCAATCCGTGGCCAGACCGGTCGCCAGTTTCCCCGCCAGGCGGGCCGCAAGGTCCTTGCCCTGAACCGAGGCCCCCAAAAGCAAAATTGCCGGAGCAATTTCCTTACTAATCTTGGCG
>CAYYBK010000029.1:9927-14057 GCA_964470015.1 uncultured Syntrophales bacterium | reverse complement strand
TCCGCTTCCACCTGCGGAATGATCGCCCTGATGGCGTTTTCCACTTCCTGTTCCATTCCGGCCTTCGCTTTTAGACCTGCAACGACAACCAGCATAGTGGTCTCCTTGGTGAACATGATTTTTTGCAGACCAGTCTAAGTAAGGAGGTACCGGATGTCAAGGTAATTCTGGCTGCCGGCCGGAAGCAAGGAAAGTGTCGCTACCGGGAGTGGCGTTTAAGGCGGATTAATGCCGGTACTTTTATTTAAGATGGGTTTTATTTTGCCGGTCAGCTGATGACAGCCGTTCCCGTTATGCGTTACATTTTGCCCGGGCTTAGTTGAAACGGGGAAGATCCTGGCGGCTGTTTTATGTCCGGAAATTACCGCCGTGCGCCGAAAATCGCCCGGCCGATGCGGACGATGGTGGCGCCCTCTTCGATGGCCACGGTAAAATCATCGGTCATGCCCATGGAGAGTTCGTCCATCTGCACGCGGGGGATGCACTGCGCGGCAATTTCGTTTTTGAGTTTACGGAGCGCTGTAAAGTAAGGGCGGGAGTTTTCCGGATTGTCGGAATAGGGCACCATCGTCATCAAGCCGCGGATGGTGAGGCTGGCAAGCGGCGCAATCCGCTGCACCAGCGCTGTGGCATCGGCGCCGGGAACACCGCTTTTTGTTTTTTCGCCGCTGACGTTTACTTCGATCAGAATGTTCAGATGATGATTGGCGAGTTTAGCTCTCCTGTCCAGCTCAGCGGCTAATTCCCAACGGTCGACGGAGTGAATGCAGTGGAAAAGATGTACGGCGTATTTGGCCTTGTTGGTCTGAAGATGGCCGATCAGATGCCACTCCGCGGGCGCGGTGGCAACGGCAATCTTGCCTTTTGCTTCCTGAACATAATTTTCGCCCAAAAGCGTAATCCCGGCGGCCAAAGCCTCGGCAATCCTTGGGGGGATGACCGTTTTTGTTACCGCCATCAGTTTTACCGAATGGGGATCACGGCCGCAACGCGCGGCAGCCACGGCTATTCTTTGTTTGACGGCGGCTATATTTGCCGCAATATCGGTATCCATAAATATCGTTACCAGAGTGTCAAGGCCTGCAGTTTTTTCAGCTCTTCCAGAACTTCGCAAAGGGGCAGCCCGATTACATTGGTATAGGAGCCGCGAATTGCTCTGATGAAATAAGCGCCTTTTCCCTGCACGGCGTAAGCACCGGCTTTGTCGTATGGCTCCGCGCAGGAGATGTACCATCGTATTTCTTCCGCCGTGATCTTTTTGAAGCGGACGAACGACTGAACGCTTCTGGTCTTTGCAATTCCGGCTCCGGCACAGGCAATGATAAATCCGGTAAAGACTTCATGTGCCCGACCGCTCAGCTTTTCCAGCATGGACTGGGCCTGTGCTTTGCTTTTGGGTTTCCCCAGAATTAAGCCGTCTATAACGACAACGGTGTCGGCACCAAGCACCCACGCTTCGGGATATTTACGGGCAACGGCAAATGCTTTATCCCGCGCAAGCCTTTGGACATGTTCGCGGGGGCTTTCCCCTTCCAGATAATCTTCGTTGACACGGGCGGGAATTGTTTTAAATTTCAGACCAACCGATTTCAACAATTCCTGCCGGCGGGGTGATGCCGAAGCTAAAATAAGTGGTCGGAGAATTCCGCTGGGCATAAAAAAAGTCCTTTAGTTGCCTGTTGTGCGTATAGCTTTGTTCCTATTGCAGAATTAATATTCACTGTCAATCGTAAATTATGTTGTCTTGCTATAATTAAAAATTGTTATATACTCACAATTTAAGTGAGGCAGGTAATGAGAAGAAAAATTTTTATATTTTTTTGTTTTTTTGTTTTCGCTTCTTTTTCAAATTCTTTTGCTGCGGAAAGAATTATTCAGATGAATGTTCCCGGGTGTACCGCCTGAGGTTCTTATGCCAGGATAGGGTCTATCCTGAAAAAGGTTGCCGGCGTTAAGAAACACGAAAAGAAAGAAAACGATTTACTCGTTGTTACGTTTGATGACGAGATAACAACTCTCGGCATCATTATTGACGAACTGAAAAAGGGGAAATTCGCGCTTGCCGGCGAGCCGGTTTATCTGAAATAATATTAAATCTAATATGATTGAATTCTACGACGACGCATTATTGCAGCTTGCCTTTCCTGTTGTGCTGGTGGATGCCGCCGGCAGGGTAAGGAAAATCAATAAGGCGGCGGAACAATTGTTTCCGGCGCCGCAGGAGACGATTGCGCTGAAACCGCCCCCATCCGGAACTGTCTGCTTTCAACAAAAACTGCAGTGCGGAGATCTTTTTCTGGCCGCGGATGTGATCCCTGTTCTGTGCAATGGAGAAACATGTTACCTGCTTTTCCCGGCAAAAGACGATCAGCTTGACATTGACCAAGTCCTGGAAAACATCGACGATGCCGTTGTTGTTGCGGATAAAAACGGTAAAGTGGAAAAAATGAATGAGGTTTTCACGCGCTTGTCCGGCGTTGATAGAAAGATGCTTCTCGGCGTAAACTTACGCGAGGCGGTTTCCCGGGAAATAATTTTGCATGCGTCCAGTACAATCAAGGTCCTGGAGCTGAAAAAAGCCATCAACATGAATGTCCGTTATCAAACGGGGAAGCATGTCACCTGGACGAGCAAGCCCGTCTTCAATCAAAAAGGCGAAATAAGCCGGGTGATTTCAACAGGCCGGGATATAACGGAGTTGATTAAACTCGAGGAGGATCTGCGCAGGACGGAGGCGCTGAAAGACGAATACTATGGCAAACTGAAGGAGTTTGAAGAATTCCTGGGCGAGGGACGGATAATCTGTTCCAGCGACAGTATGCAAAAGGTTTTAAGGATGAGCATCAAAGCGGCAAAAGCCGAATCTTCTGTTTTTATCTGGGGGGAGTCGGGTGTGGGGAAGGAAGTCGTCGCCAACCTCATTCACCGCTTAAGCGCCAGGCAAGAGAAGCCGTTTATCGAAGTTAATTGCGCCGCAATTCCTTCGGAGCTGCTGGAGTCGGAATTTTTCGGCTATGAGGAAGGCGCTTTTACCAGCAGCCGGAGAGGCGGCAGCAAAGGATTGTTTGAGGAGGCCGACGGGGGGATCATCTTCCTGGACGAAGTCGGTGAATTGCCGGTAAGACTGCAGAGCAAATTTCTGCGCGTGCTGGAGGATAAACAGATCATGCGCATCGGCGGGAACAAGTTGATCCCGATTAATGTCCGGATCATGGCCTCAACTAATCTGACAAGGGAAGAGCTGATCGACAACCGGAAATTCCGCCAAGATCTTTTTTACCGGCTGAATGTCATACCCATTTATATCCCTCCCTTGCGGGAAAGAAGAGACGACATCATCCCTCTGATTCACTATTTTCTTAATTATTTCAATAAACAGCACGGGTCCGAAATCAAGATTCCCCGGAATCTGATGATGCGTCTTTATAATTATGACTGGCCGGGAAACGTGCGGGAACTCAAAAATGTAATAGAACGGCTTGTTATTCTATCCGAAGCGGGCGAGATCAGTGAAAGTAATTATGATCTCGTGAACCAGTTCGGTATGCATATTGAAACAGATGATGAGGAGATAGCCGTTACAAAACTAATGCCGCTGAAGGAAGCAATAAGCAAAGTCGAAAATATTATAATCCGCAAAGCCTGCAAGGAGCAGGGCTCGATTATCAAGGCCGCCGAATTGCTGCGCCTTGATCCCTCCACCCTGCATCGCAAGATCAAAAAAAACCGCATTAAAATTAATCCGTAAAAATGCCTCCGGGCGTCTTGCAAAAACGCCAGACTTGTCTTGCAAAAACGCCAGACTTCCTTCTCTTTTAAAATCGCCAAAATTGCAACAATCTGATAATGCTTCGTTTATTATAGGGCATGGTATTTGCTAACGATATTGAAAACTCCAGATGAGGTGTCTCATGAAACAAAAAAATATGCCGTCCAACAACGGCCAAAAGCAGGATAAGATAGTAAGTGTAGAAGAAGCCGTCCGGGTGATCAGCGACGGAGATACTGTTTCCACCGGCGGATTTTGCGGCGCCGGTTTTGCGGAAGAAATTGCCATTGCCCTTGAATCACATTACCTGAAAACCGGTAGTCCGAAGAATCTTACGCTGCTCTATGCGGCCGGCCAGGGC